>NZ_LSRW01000010.1:0-58819 GCF_003104955.1 Steroidobacter cummioxidans
GCAGCGTCAGATGTGTATAAGAGACAGCTACTACAGCGGCCTCGAAGACGCGATCAAGATGTCGCGCGACCTGCGGGCACTCTCCACGTCCAGTAGCGTCGCTCAAAACAGGTCACCGGCCGGCCCCGGCATCATCTGGGAGCGCACCAGCGGAATCGGCGGCCCGCCAAACGACAGAAACTCATCGTTGAATAGTTTCCAGGCCTGCCGGCCGCCGCGACTGCCGGTCCAGTCGTCGCGCAGCTTGCGGATCATCAGCTTGCCCATCGTGTAATTCAGATAAGCCGGATCGTAGGTGCCACGCGCGGCCTGCTGTCGGGCATTGCCGGCATCCTGGAACGCCTTCTCCTTGAACATCTGCTCGCACTGGGCAACGGTCATGCCCTGCGTGTGCAAGCCAATCGCGCACATGTAACGCACGTTTCGCAGCAGCGCGTTCAGCAGCTGGCCGATGTGCAGCTCGGGCTGATTGGCCGCGATGCCATACTCGATCATCAGCTCTTCGGCGTAATGCGCCCAGCCTTCGGCGAACGCATAGGTGACGAACAACTGACCGAATCGCCACGGCGAACGATTCGAATGCAGGAACTGCAGGAAGTGGCCCGGCCACACTTCATGCACCGACGTGAACATCAGGTCGGCCTTGCCGGGAATGTAGGCCGCCTGCTCGGCCTTGGGCCAGGTCGGATCCGGCGGCGCGATGTAATAGATCGACGGCAGCTCTTTCTCGAACGGCCCCGGAATCTGGATGTACGCAAAGTTCTGGCGACGATACGCAGGCGCTTCCTCGACCTTCGCTTCCTCGTTGCCGGGGATGCTGAGGATGTCGTGATCGAGAATGAATTTCTTGAGTGTCTCCAGCTGCGAGCGCGCTCCGGCAACTGCCCCGCCTTCAGGCTTGTCGGCGTTCATGCGAGCAACGCACTCCTCGATCTTCGTGCCGGGCGCAAACCGCTTGCACGCCTCGTTGAGTGCAGACAGGTTGCGCTCCAGATCGGCACGACCGACTGCTTCGAGCTTCTCCAGCGGCACATCGACGCTCTCCGTCATCCGCAACATCGCCGAGAAGCGCTCCGGCCCCAGCGCGTAGTTGTCATTGGCCGTGGCGCGCTGTGATTCCAGCCACTTCGCGAATTCATCCATCGCGACCGCGGCCGGCTCGATAGCGGCGGTCAATTCCTTCTTCAGATCGTCGGGTACTCCGGAGAACGCCTGCGGCACATCGCTGCGATAAAAATCGACGAAGCCGCCAAAGCTCGCGACGCCGAAATCGATGAAGGTCCGTGGCAGGGGCAGCTGCAGGTTGGCTTTGATGTGCTCCAGCGCCTTCGGCACCTGCTTCACATACGCAATGAATGCGCGAGCGCGCTGCTCCGGCGGCGCATAGGGTGTCGTGACATACGTGCTCGGATCCAGACCGGAATCGAAGTACCACGACGGATTGGTGAAAGGCGCACGCGCTTCGCGCAGCGTAAACAGATCGTTATCGATGCGACTCACGACGTAGTCGCGCTGGAATCGCTCTTCCGGCATGAGACTGTCGTCGTCGAATCCGACCGCCCTGACGCGCATCTGCTCGAGGCGCGCGATCTCATTCTTGATGCCCTCCGCGCTCCAGTCCGGCAGCTGGCCGTCGAATTCATGCTTGCCTTGCGCCACGGCAAAGGGTGGATGGGCGCGGAAATAGCTATCGATGAACTCGTCGACGTATTTGGTCCATTCGACGTTGACGACCGGTTGCGGCGTCGCCGCTGCGCGACCAGTGTTCTCATCGACTGGCGGTGACGAACGATCGCATCCGACCAGTGCGGCCAGCACCGTGATGACGCACAGCGTGTGGCGGAGACCTGCCATTCCCAATCCTCGGCAAAAGACGAGCGGCGATGATAACCGCTCGGCGCTGGCTGAGGCGACGCCGGCCGCTAACGGGCCGGCGTCAGATCGAGCAATTTTTACGCTGGTTCAGAAATTCATCCGCAACGACATGCCATATGTGCGCGGCATGTTGGTGAGATAACCGACGCGGGCGCGAAAACCACGCTCACGATCCAGCGATAGCAAGGCTCGCTCGTCCCACAGATTGTTTACAAACGCGGCCGCTTCCCACGCGCCCGTCTTCACGCCGAAGCGCAGATTGCCAATGTCATAGCTCGGCAACTCCGGCTGGAACGTGAACTGCGTGATGGTCGGCGCGCCGAATGCAAAAAATCCGGGCGCTCCGGCGCAGCCGACACAGCCCGTCGGCGGCTCCTGATCGGCAAGTTGCGTATAGGATGAGCCTACGTGCTGATAGGTGAGATTCACGAAGCCATCCATCGCAGGCGTGAACGACCAGTTGTACGTGGCCGTAGCGGCAGCTTGAAACTCCGGCGATGTCGGCAGTCGATTGCCGTCGCGAATGCCCGCGATCGGTGTGCCGCCGCTATCGAAACGGGACTTGGTGATCTCCGCCTGTACATAGGTCGCCGACACGCCGAAATCCCAATGTTCGCTGGGCCGCGCAAACAGCTCGACCTCCGCGCCCTTCGCTTGCGCATCTGCGTTGAGCACGATGCGAGACGAGCACGATCCCGCATCGGCGATCACCTGCAGATCGCTGATATCGGAATAGAACAGCGAGGCGTTGAGCGTCACCTTGCGATCGGCCAGCAGGGTCTTGGCGCCCAGCTCGTAGTTCAGCACCTTCTCATCCTGGAAGGTTGGCTGACCGCCATAGGTCACCAGGTCGTTGGCACTGCACAGCGTGACGTTGAGCGGATCGTTGATGCCGCCCAGGCGGAAGCCACGCGCCACCTGAGCAGTCAGCATGACGTCATCGTTGGGCTCGAACGCAACGATCACGCGCGGCGAGAAGCCATCCGAATCGGTCGACCCGGGCTGATTCGTATAGCCCATGTCGGCGAACACGCCGGCGAACGTCAGACGCCGGTCCTCTTTGAAATCGTAATAGCGCAGCCCGCCGGTCATGCTCCACCGATCGTTGAAATGCACGGTGCCTTCGCCGAACGCCGCGTACTGTCGGAAGCTGTAAGGCACCTTCGAGTAATACGGCGTGTCGGGCGGCGCGTTGAAGGCGGCGCTGGTCGGTAGCCCCAAGCGGACCAGCAGTGCATCGTAGCCCGGCGTCGGCAGATCCTGGCCGTAATCGCGATCGATGTCTTGATAGAACGCGCCGACCAACCATTCGAACGTACCGCCACCATCGGAGGCGAGCCGCACTTCCTGACTGAACGCTTTGAGCGAGGTCCGGTCGTACAGCGGCGAGTTCAAGCGCACGTCCGCCGGCGTCGCAATGCCGCTCGTGCCGCTCAACGACAGCGTCACGCTGCCAGTGAGCTGACTCGCGTCGCGCAGCACGGTCAGATCGCGATCGGTGTATGAGCTCACGGAAGTGAGCGTCACGCCGCCGAGGCCGAATTCCATCTTCAAATCGGCCAGCTTGAGCTCATCGTCCAAGCCTTCACGCAATTGCGTGACCTGACCGCGCTCACCCGGGTTCACCGGCGGCTGGTCCGTGGTATAGGGATTGCCCAGCACGTTATAGAAATCGACGCGCGGATAACCGTCGGTCTTGAGCTTTTGATAGACCAGGCGCGGCGTGATGGAAATACTTTCGTTCGGCTGAATCAGCACGGTCACGCGCCCGCCGGTCTTCTCGCCGCTGTTCACGTCCTTACGTACGGCGCGACCGGGATAATAGGAATCGATGAAGCCGGGCTGCTCGTCGTAGTAGCCCACCAGACGCACCGCAACGGTGTCTCCTAGCGGAGCATTGAGCATGCCTTTGATGCCGCCGCCCCAGTCGTCCGTATCGCTGCCGGAGTAGGCACTCGCTTCGGCTGCGCCCTCGAGCTTCTGCAGCTTCGGTTGCTGGGTGATGTAACGCACCGTACCCGCTGAGGAACCGGCGCCGAACAATGTTCCCTGCGGACCGCGCAGCACTTCGAAACGTTCCAGATCGAACAGGTTCAGATCGGGCGTGAACAGCGCCACCGAAATCGGCGACTCATCCAGGTACACACCCACGGATTCCTTCACACCGGGCTGATCGCGCACCACCTGACCGGCGCTGATACCTCGGATTGCGACCTGACTCTGGCCAGGCCCCAGATCGGTCATGGTGAGACCGGCGAAGTTGCGCGACAGCTCGATCATGTTGCTGGCGCCGGAATTGCGAATCTGAGTTTCGCTCGCAGCCGCGACCGAGAACGGCACATCTTGCAGCGCCGTCGCGCGCTTCTGCGCAGTGACGATGATCAGCTCGAGAATTTCATCGTTCGCCTCCGCTGCCGCCGCGATTCCGGACGTCGTCGCCATACCCACCGCGCAAGCGACCGCCGTCAACATCAGCACATTTTGTTTACTCATGAACCCCCCATTTGTTGTATTGCCCGCCCCGTACTCAGAATTTCAAAGCGGCTCTGGCATGGATGTATCGGCCAGGCACCGGATACAGCGTGCCGTCATAGTTATTGAGATCGCAGCTCAAACACGGCGGCGGATCTTCGTTGAGCAGGTTGTTGATCCCCAGCGCCAGCTGCAGCTGTCCATCCAGAGCGTTCGGCGTCCAGCTCAGCTGCAGATCGGTGAACACCTTGCTCTTCATCTCGTTCTCCAGTCGCGCCGGATCGGAGCAGATGTTCTGCAAATCGGCGTCGACCAAGGCGCCGGGACAGGTCTCGGTAAGCGCGCTCAGATAGCGCAGCGTCAGCGATGTGACGAAGTCGTGTAGCGCCCAGTCGATTGCCAGCGTCGATTTGTAACGCACGAACCCGCGCGTCGGCGAACCGATCTCGATACCAGCGCGCTGCGTACCGACCAGCCCGTTCAAGCCCAACGTGAATTCCTCGTAGCTGTTGAGGTAAGTGTTGGACCAGGTGAACCGCAACAGGCCGATGCGCAGCTCCGGCGTCGCCAGCACCACCGTCCAGTCGAAGCCGTCGGTTTCGATGCGACCGATGTTGGTGAGCTGGTTGGCGAATGCGGTGATGGAACCGCCCGGTCCGCGCACGATGCCGTTACAGAACAGAGGTGAGAGTGTGTTCACGCAGTTGGTGAGTTGAATCTGTGCGGACAGCGCCTGGATCGCATCCTCCAGTTTCACGTTGTAGTAATTCACGTCGATGCTCAGCTGATCGAGCCACTCGCCCTTGCCCGCCCAGGACGGGTTGTAAGAGAAGCCCACGGTGTAGGTCTTCGATTTCTCGGGCCGCAGCTCTTCGTTGCCGCCGGTCTGCACACTGATCTGTTGATTGATTTGGACGAACGACGCCGGCACGCCGAGCGCAGTACAGTTCGCCTGCACCGCGGGGGAAGCGTTGACCGTGTAATTGGAGCAGGGATCGTTGATGTTGCTGTCGAAGCGCGAGCCGCTGTTGAACAGCTCGCCGATGTTCGGCGCGCGGAACCCTTCGGCATAGTTGCCGCGGAACGCGAAGTCTTCGGCCACGCGCCAGTACAGTCCGCCTTTGTAAACTTCGTCTCGGCCGAACGCATCGTAATCGGACGAGCGCACGGCGGCAGACAGCTCGAGACGCTTGATCGCGGGCAGATCCCCGAGCAGCGGAGCACGCAACTCGAGATAGGCCTCGCGCACTTGTGTTTCACCGGAAGTCGGCGCAGCCGGCACGTCGGCGGTCTCGCCCGCCTGCACGGTCGCGTCGGGCGTGAAGGAGCCGGTTTCCTTGCGATATTCGTAGCCCAGCGCATAGCTCATCGGGCCGGCCGGCAGAGCGAACAGATCGCCAGTGATGTTGGCGATGATGTCGTTCAGCTCCTGCTCGCTCTGATCGCTCTGGATGAACGTGGCCCAGGCGAGCATGTCCGGCGTGATACTGCCGGTGCCATTCGGGCCCTGGCCGCCGAAAATGTTGAACGGCACGCAGCCCGGCACCGCCAGGCAATTCGCTTCGGGGCCAAGTGCCAGCGCCAGCTTGCGCGCGTTGAAGATATTGTGGCCGAGCTGCGAGGCGCTGTTGCGTCCCCAGTTGAGGCTCACGTCCCAGAACACCGGCTTGCCGGCCGGCTGCAGCTCGCCGCTCAGCGTGCCGGAAACCATCCATGTGTCGACGTTCTGATCGAAGATGCGCGGGCCGGCTTCGAGCGGCCTGCGGCCCAGCGTGATCAGATTGCTGCGGCCGTCGAGATCGATGCCGAACGGGTTGTAGCGCTGATCGGCTGGAATGAAGATGTTGTCGAGATAAAAGCCCGCGCCCGCATCGGAGCCGAGGAACAACGGATTCGGCGCCGCCTGGTTGCTCGACTTGCGATTGGTGAATGCAGCGGTAAAGCGCAGCTCGACGTTGTCCGTGACGTCATATTCGGCTTTGCCGAACAAATTCACACGGCGGTTCGGCGTGACCAGATAATTGTAAGGCCGGAAATTGAAACGGTCGGCGGTGCCGAACTCATGAAAGTCGCCGCTGGCGGGATCGGTCGGGTTGTAGACCGGTCGCGTCACGCCATCGTTGAGCGCGTTGCTGTTGAGCGCAAGATCGACGACTACAGGCGTGCCATTCGGATTCAGTCCGGCGCGCGGGTCGGCGAAAATGAATCGGCCCTGCGGCGTGCCGGAACTGCCACCGACTCCCGGCGGCGCGCCATAAATGACTTCGCGCGACAACGCGCGATCCTTCGAAAACACTGCCTCCTGACGCGCGTAACTCGCCGCCAGGAATGCCCTGCTGCGTTCGCCACTTACCCCGAACGACAAGCTGTAATCCTGGGTGTAACCATCGCCTTCATCGAACTGCGCCTGGTTGGTCTCCAAGCCCAGGCCCTGAAAGTCGGAGCGCGTAATGATGTTGACGACACCAGCGATTGCATCTGAGCCGTAGATCGGCGACGCACCGTCCTGCAGCACTTCGATACGATCGATGGCCGCAGTGGGTATGGTGTTGAGATCCACCGCGCCAGACACGCCGCTCGCCGACGAACCGCGCACCCAACGCTTGCCATCCACCAGCACCAGCACGCGTTTGGAGCCGAGATAACGCAGATCGATTTCGCTCGCGCCAGCGCCGATACCGCCGCCATCGGGAGGGAAGCCGAGATTGCCGCTGGCATTGTTGGAGCGATTGATGGCCGAGCCCGATATCGGCAAACGCTGCAGATAGTCGGCGACGGAGATCTCGCCGCTGCGCGCAATGTCCGCCGACGTCGCTGTTTGCAGCGGCGCGACGCGATCTACTGGATTCTGACGAATGCGCGAGCCGGTGACGATGATCTCTTCGGGCGCATTCTGCGCTGCGATTGCGGCAGCGCTCCAAAACGCGAGTGTCGTCTGTACAACAAACAAACCCACTACTGCATAAACGCGACGGCCACCCCGACGATCGATGTTTGTTATTGCCATCGTCCGACCTCCGCTGGCAGAAGGTCGGGAACGTAGCACCGATCAGGGTCAGGCCAATACGTCTATATACTGAACCTGCACGACAACATATATCGCACCGGATTGCATACTTTGTGGCTGCCGCATTTTCGCATCACTGCATTAGTGCGTCGCAGTGATTGGCGCGCATACAACGAGCAGACCCAGTGGAAAAAGTCACAGCAAATTAGCAAAGAAATATCGATACGCACTGGGTGCAATCAGCGCGACGTATACCAGGCCGGTGATCGCGCCGGCGAAATGCGCATCGCGATTGACGCGCCCCTGCACATTGCGCGCGGCCCACCAGGTCCAGGCGAGATAAGCGATACCGAACAGCGGCGCTGGGATCGGCACTGGAATCGGAATGATGTACAGCGAGTTCTGCGGATAGAAGACGATGGCCGCGAACAAGATCGCCGAGATCGCGCCGGACGCACCGAGACTGCCGTACTCGGGTTCGTTCTTGTGCTTGATGTAGGTGCCGAGATGACTGACGACCAGGCCAATGAAATATAACAACGCGAAGTGAATCCCGCCGATGGTCTGCTCCAGCAGAAAGCCGAAGAAGTAGAACGTCACCATGTTGAACAGCAGGTGCATCAGGTCGGCGTGCACGAAGCCGCTGGTCACGATGGTGTGGTACTCGCGCCGACGCAGGAACCAGTACGGCCGGAAGATGCAGCTGTCGATCAGCTTGGTGTTGCCGAACAAGCCGACCAGACTGGTAGCGATGGTGACGATGAAAATGATCAGTGCGGGTGACAGCTGCAAGCTCACGTGGGGTTCCTGCGAACGAGAAAGACCGACGCGCTATTGTGCCGGAATCGTCCGACGCAGGCGCGACTGACGGGCGCAAAAGCTGCTTTATGGCCCCGCTTCGTGGGGTTAACGTAACCGCTCCATGTCTGCCCAACCCGCAGCGGCCACCGGCGACGATCGCATCGGCATGCTCGATACGACGCGCGGGGTCGCCGTGCTCGGCATTCTGTTAATGAACATCACGGGTTTCGGCCTGCCCTATGCGTACGACGATCCCACCGTGTGGGGTGGCAATACGGCTGCCGATCTGGCCGTATGGCGCATCATGGCGCTGTTCTTCGAAGGCACGATGCGCGGCTTGTTCACGCTGCTGTTTGGTGCCAGCGCTTTGCTGTTTCTACAGCGCCACGCCTCGCGTACCCATGACGTGCGACCGGCGGATTTGTATTTCCGACGCACGCTCTGGCTGATCGTCTTCGGGCTGGTCAATGGCTATGTGTTGTTATGGAGCGGCGACGTGCTGTTCTATTACGGCATCGCCGGGCTGGCACTGTTCGTGTTCCGCAACCTGTCACCACGCCGGCTGCTGATCCTGGCGACCGCTTTCATGCTGGTGCAAACACTGATCTCCGTGGGTGAGTGGCAGGACTTCCACCAGACGCAGGCCGTGGCACAAGCGGCGAACGCGCGCCTCGCGGCCGGCCAGCCGCTGACCGACGGCGATCAGGAGGCCATCGACGCCTTTGCCGCCCTGCAGGCCGAATACCATCCGGCGCGCGAGAATCTGCAAGCGTATGTTGCCAATGTGCGTGAGAGCTACGCGTCCGCTTTTGGTGTGCTCCGGGGCGACACGTGGTTCATGCAAACCGTGTACTTCTTTCGACACGGCATCGTCGAGTGTTTCGGCATGATGTTGTTGGGCATGGCGCTGTTGAAATGGGGCGTACTCCGTGGAGCCACCTCGACGCGCGTGTATCTCACGCTGATGATCGTCGGATACGCAATTGGATTGAGCGTCAGGGCCTTTGAGATACGTGCGCTGGAGGATGCCGGCTTCGCGGCCGAGGCGCAGATAAACGCCCTTCTTACCTACGATCTCGGCCGGGTTCCGATGACGCTGGGCCATCTCGGGCTGATCGCGATCCTCTGCCGGACTGCCTGGTTCGCGAATGCCTCGCGTGTGCTCGCTGCAGTGGGGCAGATGGCTTTGACGAACTACCTCACGCAAAGCTTGATCTGCCTGCTGATCTTCACCGGCGCCGGTCTCGCCTGGTACGGCCAGCTCGCGAGACACGAACTGTACTATGTGGTGGCCGCGATCTGGGTACTACAACTGATCTGGAGTCCGCTGTGGCTGCGACACTTCCGCTATGGGCCTGCGGAGTGGCTGTGGCGCTCGCTCACCTACTGGCGCGTACAACCGATACGACGGACCAAAAAGGGGACAGATTTGATTTTCCGCCTGGAATGAAAGATCTGCTCCCTTTCAGCCGCTCTGCGCCTCGAATATCTTGCGGACCGAGGCCATCGTGTCGGCGTCTTCGGGTCGCTTGTCGTCGCGATAGCGTTTCACTCGTGCCAGCCGCAACGCCAGACCGCCGGGATAGCGCGGACTTGCCTGCAAATCGCTGAACGCGATCTCCACGACCATTTCCGGACGGATGTAGACAGTCCAGTCATCGCGATGCGTTTCGCGAGCGAGGAACTCCTGGGTCTGCCACTCGAGCATCGCATCCGTCAGACCTTTGAAGGTCTTGCCGAGCATCACGTATTCACCCGTCGCGGGATCGAGCGCGCCGAGATGCAGGTTGGAAAGCTTGCCGGTGCGTCGCCCGTGCCCCCACTCGGCAGCCAGCACGATCAGATCCAGCGTGTGAGCTCGTTTGATCTTGAGCCAGCTCGCGCCGCGATTGCCCGCTTCATACGGGGCCGACAGCGATTTCGCCATGATGCCTTCGTGACCGGCAGCAATCGCGGCGTCATAGAATTCGGTCGCCTCTTGCTCTGACGACGTCACCAAGCGCGGGATGATGAGATCGGCTGGCACAGCGCGCGCCAGCGCTTCGTAACGATCCCGTGCTGGCCGGTCGGCGAGACTTTCAGCTCCCAAGCGCAAACAGTCGAAGAAATACGCGCGCATTGGCAGCTCGGCGCGCAGCTTGTCGACATCGAGCTTGCGACCGAACCGACGCATGGTGATCTGGAAAGGCTGGGGCCGACCCGCAGCGGTGAATGCAATCGCCTCGCCATCGAGAATGACTTCGCCGGCGGGCAGCTCCTTCACGAGTTCCGCGATCTCTGGGACCGCGGCAGTCACATCATTGAGGCTGCGCGTGTAGATATGAACCGAGCCACCGCTCTTGTGTACCTGGATGCGCGCGCCATCCATTTTCCACTCAAACACAGCGTCGTCGCCGAGCTGCTCCAACGCTTCGCCCACACCTGCTGCTGTTTGTGCCAGCATGGGCGCGACCGGAGAGAGCAGCTCCAGCTGAAAATTCGCGAGCGCACTTTCGCCTTCGACCAGCGCAGCGTGCGCGACAGCACCCAAGCTCTTCGCATACATCGCCGCGCGTCGAACTTTGTCGACAGGAATTTGAGCAGCCGCTGCGATGGCATCGACCATTACGCCAGCGAGCGCGCCTTGTCGCAGCTCGCCGATCAGCAGGCGCATCAGGAAATGGTGTTCAGCTTCTGTGGCTCGAGAGAACAACTCGCGCAACGCATCGGCTCGGCGCGTTGTCGACCCGCTGCCGCGGATGCTCGCAATCTCGGTCAATCGTTGATCTACTTCCAGCACCGCAAGAACGGGCTCGCGCGCTGGTGCCTCTGCGCTCGCCGTCTTCAAGACCGAGTAGCCAATGCCGAACTTGCCCTGCGGCGTTTCGCCGGAAAGATAGGCGACGCCGATGACGATCTCGTCCGGTCCGAACTGACGCAGGCACGCCGACAGCTCGCGCACCTTCGCCAGCCGCGCCGATGTGGCAGCGACTTTGGACGATGTCTCGACGATGACGGCCAAGAGCGTCATGGCTCAAATCAAGCTTACTTTTTCACCGCCCGGGCGCGGCGCCGGAACAACTCAGCCAGCGTATCGCTCTCGGCAAGCTCCGCCGCCGCCTCAAATGCGGTCGCCGCCTGAGCATGCTCTTCGAGCGCTTCATGCAATTCCGCCATCGTGGCGTGATACACGAGCGTGTCCTGGAGCGCGTGCAATTCATCGCTGGCCCGCAGCGCCAGCAAGGCTTCCTGCGCACCACGTGCGTAGCGTAACGCGATGACCCGATTCAAAGTTGCAACCGGACTGGGGAACAGCTCGCACAACTGATCATAGTGACGCACGATCTGCGCCCAGTCGGTGGTATCCATGCTGGTCGCGCTGGCATGCACGGTCGCGATCGCCGCTTCGATGTGATAGCGCGTCAACGAGTCGCCGCGAATGGCTCGTGAAAAGTACTCCATGCCGGCGTTGATGGCCGCCGGGTTCCAGCGCGAACGATCCTGCCTCGCCAGCGGCACTGGGTGCCCTTCATCATCCACCCTCGCAGGAGAGCGCGCAGCCGTGAGGTGCAGCAACGCAGCCAATGCGTGTGTTTCAGGCTCCGCCGTCAATGGATGATCGGCCAGCATCCTGACCAGGCGTAATGCGTCCTCACACAGCAAAGGCCGGAACCACTGCGGATGTCTCGGGCTCAGGTAGCCTGCGTCGAACAGCAGATAGATCGCATTCAGAATGCGAGGCAGGCGCTCCTGAACCAGCTCGCGTGGAGCGATGTCGAAAGTCACATCCGCATCACGCAGCTCACGCTTCGCTCGCACGATACGTTGCATGATGGATTGCGGCGTCGTCAGCAGGGCATGCGCGATCTCGTCGACGCTCAAGCCGCAGGCCAGGCGCAAGGTCAACGCCAGCTGTGACGCCGGCGTCAGCGAAGGATGGCAACAGAATGCGATCAGTCGCAGCAGCTCGTCATTGAACGCGTTCTCGGCGGAGAAAGAGATGTCCGCCTCGACTGCAGGCTCGTTGGTAAATTGCTCGGGCACTTCGAAGCGGGCGCGGCGCAGCTTGTCGGTAAGCGCATTCCGAGCCGCTGTATAAAGCCATGCCGACGGATTCGCCGGCACGGCGTTGATCGACCAGTTGCGCATCGCCGAGATGAGCGCATCCTGTACGGCGTCCTCAACCATGTCGATGCGCGCCACACCGGTGCGATTGGCGAGCAGTGCGATCAGCCGACCCGATTCGCGACGAAACAGGTCGGCAACCAGACCGCGTGCGTTTCGATCAGTCGGGGATGACATCGATCTCGCGCAACTCGATCCAGCCGAATTCCAGATGCGGCCCCGACGCCAGCCGGGCCTGCGCCTGCTCGTAGCTGTCGGCGGTAACGACAAACAAGCCGCTGATGATGTCCTTGCCTTCAGCATAGGGCCCCTCGCTCACGACCATCTTGCCCTTCTCGGCGCGCAGATGACGACCACCTTCGTCCTTGAGCTTCTTGCCCACGCTGACGACTCCCTCGACGCGCAGGCCGTCGACCCAATCGGAATAGCGCTGGATCAGCGCCTGCATTTCGGTGGGACTGAGCTGACGGGTAGCGGCGGGATCTTCGTGCAACAGAACCAGATACTCAGCCATGGCGGACTCCTCGACAGTGACGGACAGCATACCTGTCCGAGGCCATGACGAAGCGGCAGGGCGGGAATAGACATCGACGAAGAAATTCGGGTACAGGAATGTACCCCGCCGTCATTGGCGGCGGCTCCGTCGTGACAGGATCTCCGATCGGTCGTTATTAAAAAGGGCACGGCCCATCCCTGGGCCGTGCCGGAGTGCAGGATGAGGCGGGAGGTGCCCTCTGCTCCTGCCAACGAATGATTGACTAGCGGACCGAGCCGGCATTCCTCGCAGAAGCGGACCGCCCGCTGATATCAGCGGACGGTCCAGATCGCCGATTACTTGTACTTGTACGCGAGGCGGACACCCACCTGGCGGCGCTGGCCCCAGCTGTAGAACGTCTGCGGCGTCCCATAGAACGCTTCGGTCTTGACCGCCTCATCGAGCGCGTTGGTGACGAACGCCTCAGCGGTCCATTGATTCGTGCTCGAACGGAAGGCGATGGCCGCATCCAGCATGGTGTAGGCAGCCTGACGGCTGAAGTCCTTTTCACCAGGATCGGTCGCGTTCAACGTACCCGCGGGCCGATCGGTGCGGTTCTCCCAGCCGAGGAACATGTCGTCGTAGTAGCTGGCACGAATGCGCGGCACCACCGCAGCACCGCCGGGCAGCGGGAACTCGTGCGAGTACTGCACGGTCAGCTGATATTCCGGTGCATACGGCAGGTTATTGCCAGCGAAGTTGAACACGTTGCCGACGCAAGCGCCGCTGGGCTCGACACCGAAGGCGCAGTCGTTCCAGATGCGGCCACGCGCGTCGCCGAAGTTCTGTTCGTTGCCGAGGAACTCGTCATATTTCGCATTCAGATACGCGAACGTCGCAGCGAGCTGGCCCGCGCCGTCGAACAGCCCCGCCGAGGCCTCCACTTCCAAACCCTTGATGGTGGCGCCGCCCGCGTTGGTGTTGGTCAGCGTCGACTGGCCGGTGACCGGATCGATGACCGCTCCGGTCACCTGCATGTCCTTGAAGTCCATGTAGAACACGTTGGCGCTCAGCCGCCAGTCCCTGAAATCCGTCTTGATGCCGAGCTCGATGCTGTTGACCTCTTCGGGCTGCTGCAGCAGGGAGTTGTTGCGCGAGAAATCGAGCGAGCCGCTGGGCGTCACCAGATCGTCGTAGCCCTTGCCATCCTGCAAGACACCGGATTTCCAGCCGGTTTCGTACGACAGATACGTCATGACCGAATCGGTCAGGTCGTATTCGCCGCGCGCCATCCACGTCGTCTTGCTCCAGTCGCCTTTCATGTCGTTGTACTGGCGGTAGTAACAACCCTGCGCCCCGTTCAGTGCCGCCGCGTTGCGTGCGAGGTTGGTCGGCAGGGCGCCGCGCAGGCCGAAGGTGCAGTCGATCGAACGTCCGCCCTTATCCTCACGAGCATCGTCGATGTAGCGGGCGCCCGCGGTCAGCCGCAGATCATCGGTGACCTTGAACGTACCCTGCGCGTATGCGCTCTTCGTCTCCAGGGAGCGCGCCGGCTGTACGAAGGCCGAGAGCACTGTGGCCTGGTCCTGAGGCGTGAAGCCCCAGCTCCCGTGCAGCATGTCGAAGCGGATGCTGTTTTCTTCCTCGAAGTAGTAGAGGCCGGTGGTGTAGTTGAAGCGTGCTTCGGACGGATTGGTGAGCTGCAGCTCGTGCTGCGTGCCCTTGTAGCTCGAGTCCACCGTGTGGCGCGTGTCGCCCTGCGGCTCATTGCCGTACATCTGGGCCTGGCTGAACTCGGAGTAGCCGCCGATGTAGCTCAGCGTGTAACCCTTGCCGAAGCCAACATCCAGACGCGTGCGGAGGCTGTCGGAATCCAGGTCCAGGTTGCCGGCCGCGGTCGCGTCGTTGACCCGACGTTTGAAATTCTGGCTGGCCACATCGCCGGTACCGCGATTGCGGAAATTCTCGTAGACGAGGTGCCACGTGACGTCTTCGGACGGCTCGAAGAGCGAGCTGACTCGGAACGAGCTGAGATCGACGGTGCCGTACTTGCGCGAAGAAGCAAACTGATTGCCCGGCGCGTAGCTGGTCTGACCTTCCTGCTCATCCTTGGCGCCGGCAACGCGGACGGCCCAGGTCTCTGTGAGGGGCACATTGGCCATGCCGCGCAGTTCCAGCATCGAGTAGCTCCCCGCGGTGATCTCGCCGGAAGCATCGAAGCCGTCCAAACGTGGTTTGGCCGAACGAAGCGACACCGCGCCGCCGGTCGAGTTGCGTCCGAACAGCGTGCCCTGCGGGCCGCGCAGCACCTCGACGCCATCGAGGTCGTACATCATCACCGTCGTGCCCTGAGAACGGGCCGAGAACACGCCGTCAGTGTAGAACGCGATGCCCTGATCGCCCGCTTCCGTCTGATTGCGCGTGCCGAGGCCGCGAATGAAAACCAGCGGCACCGCGTGATCGCCGTTCGAGAAGAATTGCAGATTCGGCACGAGGCCGCGCATGTCGAGCAGCGTCGAGACGCGATTCTCGTCCAGGGCTTGCTGATTGAAGGCCGAGATCGCCAGCGGCGTTTCCTGCAGATTCGTCTCGCGGCGCGTCGCGGTCACAACAATGGTTTCCAGACCCGCTTCGCCCGTCTCGGCAGCCTGCACGCCCGCCGACATGGAGAGGCACATGCCCACTCCACCCAGTACCAAAGGCACCTTTCGCATGTCTCATCCCCCAATTTCTTTGCACATTCCGTAGTTGCTATCAGCGTTGCCGGAGCCGATGCCCAACCCGGGCGATTGAGGCGTTCTGACCCCGCTGTTGGCAAATATCCTAAGGGCAAAATGACAGCGCTGTCCAAATAATTTTGAGTATCAAATCTTGCGCGCCATCGAAAGCGCAGATAATTGCGCTAATTGTGCGCTGTTTACCCCATCTCAAGTCCTTGTTCGGCTTGACCATCGCTGGACAATTCTGGTCAGGAGCACGTACGCTTCACGTAACGACGTTGTTGTCCATTTGATACAGCAGCACGTGAGTTCCGCGCCTCGTCGTGCGCAACGCAGCCCAACAGCCAAGGAAGAAGCCGTGTCCGACATGCGTATTCGCAGCGTGCTCATCGTGGGAGGCGGCACGGCCGGCTGGATGACGGCCGCCGCGCTGTCGCAGGTGCTGCAGAACGATTACTGCGCGATTCGCGTGGTCGAGTCCGAAGAGATCGGCAGCGTGGGCGTGGGCGAAGCAACCATTCCCATGATCTCGGTCTTCAACCGGCTGCTCGGCCTGGATGAGAACGACTTCGTGCGCCAGACGCAGGGCACGTTCAAGCTCGGCATCCAGTTCGTGGACTGGGCCGCCATCGGCCGCACCTACCTGCATCCCTTCGGCCCCTTCGGCACCGACATCAAGGGCGTCTCCTTCCATGCCTGGTGGCTGAAACTGCGTTCGCTCCGCGAGCCTACCGATCTCGACGATTACTCACTGCCTGCAGTCGCGGCCCGCAACGGACGGTTCATGCGGCCGCTGCAGGCGGGCAACACGCCGCTCGCGACGCTCTCATATGCATTTCATTTCGATGCGGCTCTGTATGCGCGCTATCTGCGTAATTACGCGGAGAAGCGCGGCGTAGTGCGCACTGAAGGCAAGGTGGTCGACGTGCAGCTCGACGGCGAGAGCGGCTTCATCCAATCGGTGCAACTCGCGAGCGGAGAGCGCATCGAAGCGGACCTGTTCATCGACTGCTCAGGGTTTCGCGGCCTGCTCATCGAGCAGGCGCTCAAGAGCGGCTATGAGAACTGGACCCACTGGCTGCCCTGCGACCGCGCTGTGGCCGTGCCCTCTGAAAACGTGGGAGAGCCCATACCCTACACGCGCTCCACCGCACGCGGCGCCGGCTGGCAGTGGCGCATTCCGTTGCAGCATCGCACCGGCAATGGCTATGTGTACTCGAGCAACCACCTGAGCGATGACGAGGCAGCACAAACATTACTCGCCAATCTCGACGGACGGCCGCTCGCCGACCCGCGACTGCTCAAGTTCGTGACCGGACGCCGCAAGCGCTTCTGGATCAACAACTGCGTGGCCATTGGCCTTGCCTCAGGATTCATGGAGCCGCTCGAGTCCACCAGCATTCACCTGATCCAGAGCGGCATCGCGCGGCTCCTCTCATTGTTTCCCGACCGCCACTTCGAACCCGCGGACATCGAGGAATACAATCGGGCCTGCACCTTCGAGTACGAGCGCATTCGCGACTTCCTCATCCTCCACTATCACGCAACTACGCGCGATGACTCGCCGTTCTGGAACCAGTGCCGCACCATGAGCATCCCGGAGAGCCTGCAGCAAAGGATGGAGCTGTTCCGCAGTCGAGGCCGCATCTTCCGTCAGGACACCGAGCTCTTCACCGACACCAGCTGGTTCGCAGTGTTCATCGGCCAGGGCATCGTGCCCCGCGGCTACGATCCCGTCTGCGACACGTTATCCGCCGACGAATCACGCCGGCGCGTGCTCCAGGTCCGCTCCGTCATCGCCAACTGCGCCAACGCCATGCCAAAGCACATGGATTTCATCCGCCAGCACTGCGCGGCACAGCCGGGCCCGGTTCGCTCGGGCAGCTGGTAGAAGGGCAGCTGTCGGGCACAGCCCGACGCTTGCACGACGGATGAGAGCTTTGTGCCCGGCAGCGTCGGACAAAAGGGGTGCGCGAGGGGCAAAGACAGGGAACGCCCGTCCACCTGAACGAATTGCATCGGGTTGCAGATGCCGCGCGAAGCGGCCGATTTGAGATGATCGAAGACCCGTATCCGCGCGTTCAGCTACATGAAGAAATGGGCCCCGCTGCTGTGGATTCCGATGCTCGCTCTGGCCGGCTGGGTGCTGGCCGATCGACTCGAAAGCATCGATTTCGGTGATGTAAAACAGCAGCTGCTCGCGCAGCCGCACGCCACCGTCATGCTCGGCCTGCTGTTCAGCGCAGGCCTCTATGCATTGGTCGGAATTTACGAAGGCATTGCGGTACGCATGGCAAGCGGCCGCGCGCTGTACGCGATCGCGTTTCGAACCGCGATCATCTCGAACCCGATCGGGCGCGCCATCGGTCTCGCACTGGTCAGTGGCGGCGCCTTGCGTTATCGCATGTATGCGACGGTAGGCTTATCGGCGCGAGAAGTCGCGACAGTCGTCGTGATCGCCGCCATGCCCTATTTTTTCAGCGTCGGCTGGCTGATCGATTTGTCGCTTTTACTCAACGCTGAGACGGCAGCACAGGCGCTGCGCCTTTCAACCGGCACGGTGCTGCTGCTTGGCGCAATCGGCCTGGCGAAGGACATCGGCTGGCTGACGTTCGTCATCCGCCGCAAAACACCGTTGGTGATACGCGGGCAAACGCTGCCGGTGCCGACATTTCGCGACACCTCGCTGCAGCTGATCATCGGACTCGCGCAAATCTCGCTGATGACGGGGATTCTTTACGTGTTCATGCCGCCGGAGCTGAACATGAGCTGGCCGGCGTTCATCGCGATCTACTGCATCGCCTTCGTCGCAGGCCAGCTCAGCAGTGTGCCGGCCGGGCTGGGCGTGCTGGAGGCGGCGCTATTACTGATGCTGCCGCAGGTACCGCCGTCGAAACTGCTTGGCGCGGTGCTGGCCTATCGCGCAGTCTACGAGTTCCTGCCGCTGCTGATTGCGCTGGGCTTGTTACTGATCTTCGAATCGACCAGCGCCAGCGGCGTACTGCGCCGCCGGCTGCTGCGTCGGTAACGATCACAGACGCCCCATCGCCTCCTGCGCCCAGGCCCTGCCGTTGCCCGCTTCAGCAACCGGGACGCAGGCCTGAAAGCCACCGGGCACGGCAACGTATTGCAAGACTTGCGTGGCGCCGACTTCCGAGCAGAAAAAGCCCAGCAGCGTCAGCTCGCGAGTCATGAGGATGAACGGACGCTTCAAATCTTTCGGCCGCGGATCGTAGGCCAGCTCGGTCGCGATGGCGTCGTCGTTGAATTTCTGCACCTGCTCGGTTTGTTGAGCTTTGCTCAGCTCGACGAACGGCTTGCCGTGGGCCTGGCGCGCGGCATCGTCGAATTCCTGCAAGCCCGCCAGATACCGATCGCGATCTTCCTGCTCATAAAGATCCTTGAGCATGGTGTCGATGAACCCGGGCACGCCGGCATCCTTCGCGCCCGGCGTCTTGGTGCGAGGAATGATGATCTCCGCGACCTCGGCCACGATCGCGCCCTGCTCCTTGCTGAAGAAAGCGGGCTGCCAGACCGATGCTTCCTGCTTGGGTGAGCAGCCATTGAGCAGCCCCAGCACCGCGGGCGCCGACACTGCGCCGCCCATCAAGTAGGCGACCCGCTGCAACACCTGGCGACGATTCATGTTCGCGTTGTCCAGACTCATGAGTCACCTCAGATGTTCATGCGCTTGAGTTCTTCGACCGCATGATTGCAGGCCCGCGCGGTCAACGCCATGTAAGTCAGCGACGGGTTCTGACACGCCGCGGAGGTCATGCACGAGCCGTCCGTGACATAGACGTTCTTACAAGCGTGCACCTGATTCCACGCATTGAGCACGGACGTTTTCGGATCGCGCCCCATGCGCGCCGTACCCATCTCGTGAATACCCAGGCCGATGCCCATCTCGCGATCGTAGCTGCGCACGTTGCGATAACCTGCGGCTTCGAGCATTTCAGCCGCATCGTTGGCCATGTCCTTGCGCATCGCCAGTTCGTTCTGCCTCAGCACGGCGTCGAACGCCAGCACCGGCATGTCGTACTTGTCCTTCTTGGAATGATCCATGGTCACGCGATTCTCGTGATACGGCAGGATCTCACCGAAGCCGCCAATTCCCATGTACCAGGGACCAGGCTCCGCCGCGCGCTCCTTCAACGCTTCACCCAGCTTGGTATCGAGCATCAGCCCGGTCCAACCACCGCGTGAAGCGCCGCCCTGATAACCGAAGCCGCGCAGGTAATCGCGCTTGTCCTTGCCGACGTTGCGATATCTCGGAATGTAAATGCCGTTCGGGCGGCGGCCGGTGTAGTACTTGTCGTCGAAGCCGTCGACCATGGCGCGGGCGCCGATCTCGAGCTGGTGATCCATGATGTTGCAGCCGAGCTCGCCGCTGTCGTTGCCGAAGCCGTTCGGGAAGCGTTTGGAGATCGAGTTCATCATGATGTACGTCGAGCCGAACGTCGATGCGCACAGGAAAATCACTTTGGCGAAGAACTCGGTCTGCTCCCGCGTCTCGGCATCGAGCACGCGCACGCCAGTCGCGCGCTGCGTCTTCTCGTCGAAAATGATCTCGTAAACGATGGAGTTCGGCCGCAGCGTCATGTTGCCGGTCTTCTCGGCGGCCGGCAGTGTGCTCGATTGACTGCTGAAGTAGGCGCCATACGGGCAGCCCCGAATGCACATGTTTCGATACTGGCAGGTGCCTCGCTGCGGGCTGTGCGCCAGCGGTGCCGTGAGATGCGCGACGCGTCCGATCGTCATCTGGCGGCCCAGCTTGTCGGACACCGCCTGTTTGAAATGTTTCTCGACACAGTTCATTTCCATCGGCGGCAGGAACTTGCCGTCGGGCAACTGCGCGAAACCTTCGTTCTGGCCGCTGACGCCGATGAACTGTTCGACATGGTCATACCAGGGGGCGAGGTCGTCGTAGCGGATCGGCCAGTCGACCGCGATTCCGTCCTTGGCATTGGCTTCGAAATCCATCGGGCTCCAGCGATAACTCTGCCGGCCCCACATGATGGAGCGGCCGCCGACGTGATAGCCGCGGATCCAGTCGAAGCGTTGCTTCTCGGTATAGGGGAACTCGGTGTCGTCCACCCACCAATGCTTGGTCGCCTGCGTGATCGCGTAACCAGTGCGAGCGGCGGTTTCGTGACGCCGCAACTCTTCGGGCGTGGCGCGCCCGGCATATGGGAAGTCCCATAGATCCGTGGTCGCGGTCGGATAGTCCTGAACGTGCCGGACCATGCGTCCCCGATCCAGGACCAGCGTCTTCAACCCCTTCTCGGTCAGCTCTTTGGCCGCCCAGCCGCCACTGATGCCGGTGCCGACGACAATGGCGTCATAGGTGTTCTGGTTCATCCAACCCCCCTCGCTCCGCCTTCGTGGCGGTCGAATCCCATGGCTACTTTCCGGAGTGTAACCGGTTGCATTTGCCAGCAGTATGCATCGCCGCACGGCCCGCTGGCGAGTGAATTGTCAGTCAATATGTCGGAGCGCCGGGTCGAGCCTCGGTTCCCGGCCGCTGCATCAACCAGTAAACCGGCAGCCCTGCCGCGAACAGCGCCAGGCTCCACCAGAACGCCTCGGCGCCGGCACCGAACAGCGTCCACAGCGAATACGCGGCTGCGAGCATCGCTATTAGCAAGAATGGAGACAGCCGCCGGCCCGCCGGCCCCAGCAAGCCGTTCCAGCAAAGCTTGAGCGCGGCCACGGCACAACACAGATACATGACCAGATACGTCGATGTCGCGATCAGAATGATGAAGGTGAACACCTGCACCATGGAGCGACTGTAATTCATCAACACCAGGGTGGTGAGCAACAGGCTGGTAATCACCAGCGACGCCCCGGGCGTGCCATGTCGCGACTCGCGAGCGAACACTTTTGGGAACACACCTTCATTGGCCAGCACGCGCGGCATCTCCGCTTGCAGCAGGATCCAGCCATTGAGCGCGCCGAAGCCGCTGACGAACGCGAACAGCGCCAGCGTGCTGGCGATGCCTTCGCCCCAGAACATTCGAATCACATCGGCGAGCGGCGCACTGGAGTCCGCGAGCTGCGAGCTCGGCAGCAGCAACACGACGATGGAGCACGTCAGGATGTATATGACTGCTGCAACCATGGTGCCCCAGAAAGTTGCGAGCGGTATGTTGCGCTCTGGATTGTCCATAGCGCGCGCAGGCACGGTGGCCGACTCCAATCCGAGAAACGCCCATAAAGTCAGGATCGCGGACGAGTTGATTGCGGACAGGGAAAACGAGGGCGGTTCGGCCTTGATGACCGATGCGTCGGCTGTGATCAATAACCACAGCCCCAACGCGACGATCGCGATCAGCGGCAGCAGCTTCAGCACCGTCGTGACTATCTGCAAGCCGCCGACCTCGCGCGCACCCCGCCAATTCACATAGGTCAGCACCCAGATGATCACGCACGAAGCGATCGCAGGCCCGCCCGACGTATGTTTGATCCACGGAATCAGTTCGGCGAGATAGGCGACAGTCGCAATCGCAATGGCCGCATTGCCGACCCAGGCGCCGATCCAATAGCCCCAGGCTGTGAGAAAACCTACCCGGTCCCCGAACGCAACGCGCGCATAAGCATACGGCCCGCCGGCCTTTGGAAAGAGCTTCGCGAGCCGGGCAAAGACCACCGCCAGGGCGACCGCGCCGCCTGCAGTGATGAGCCAGCCAAAGATGCTATTGAGACCGTACGGTGCAAGTGACGCCGGCAACAAATAAACGCCGGAGCCGACGATATTGCCGATCACCAGCGCCAGGCACATCCAGAAACCCATTCGACGCTGCGGCAACGGGTTGGCGCTCATGGCTTTAGTCTAAGCCGATCTGCCGGCCGGCTTTGACGACGCCGCGGACCTGACGAAGCCGGTCGATGTCCTGCAATGGATCACCCTCCACGGCGATCAGATCGGCGAACTTGCCGGCCGTGATGGAACCGAGCTCGCGCTCCTTGGCGAGCAACTGCGCCGAGTTCAACGTTGCGGCTCGGATTGCATCCATCGGCGTCAGTCCATAACGCACCATATAAGAGAACTGACGTGCATTGTCGCCGTGAGGATAGACGCCAGCGTCCGTGCCGAACGCGATGTGCACTCCGGCTTTGACGGCCTTGGTGAAACCGTCGCGTTGTGTCTGCGTCGTCTCGTCGTTCTTGCGCAGGATCTCCTCGGTCCAATGATCGCGTCGGCCGATCTCGGCGATGTAGTCACCGTTGTAGATATCGGCCACCAGCCAGGTGCCGTGCTTCTTCATGAGCGCGATGCCTTCGTCGTCGAGATACGAAGCGTGCTCGATGGAGCGAACGCCGGCGCGCACGGCTCGTTTGATTCCTTCGGCACCGTGCGCATGGGCAGCGACGAAGACTCCATACTGGGCGGCCTCGTCCACTGCCGCTCGTATCTCAGCTTCCGAATACTCGGCAGCGCCAGGCGTCGTGCCGGCTGTCAGCACCGCGCCCGTCGCGATGATCTTGATGAATGTCGCGCCACCGCTGATCAGTTCCCGAACCCGCTGCCGGATTTCGAGTTCCGAGTTCGCCACGCCGCGCCGCATTTCCGCTGGAACGACGACATCGGGCGCGAATCCAGTCACCTCGCCGCCGCCGCCACTGACGGTGATATACGCGCCGGCAACGAACATCCGGGGGCCGTCGATGATGCCGCGATTGATGGCGTTACGGAGGGAGACATCAGTGAAGGCGCGATAGCAACCCACATCACGCACAGTCGTGAATCCAGCTCGAAGCGTCCGACGTGCGTTGTCGACACCTTGAAGCGCAGTGTCGGCCGCCGAGGTATACAAAGGAGCGGCGACCTCCGAGGAGGTGACGTAGTCCGCCAGATGAGTGTGCATGTCCATCAAGCCGGGCAGCACGGTGTAGCTGGACCAATCCAGCCAGCGACCACCCGCGTTCGCATCCGCCCTATAGTCGCTGACTGCGACGATGCGCTCGCCGTCGATGCGAATTGCTTGATCGCTGAGCACGCGGCCGCGCTCCACATCGATCACCTTGCCGGCACGAATCCACAGGGCTTCAGCGTGGCTTGTCCAACTTGCGGCGAGACCGAGAAGCACGACCCAACACAGCGATGCTTTGAGCGGGCGGCGGAGCGACTTCGACTGCGTCATATCTCTCCGTCACCAGCGAAGGCGCTATAGCAACGCCGAGTATTGGGACAACTCGCCGACGAAGTGCGCGCGATGATCGGGCAAGTCGGCGGTGAACCTGAAGCCTGAAAACTCGAATCCCGGACTGACGGTGCAACCGACCAGCGAATACTCACCCAGGCTGCGCGCGGCTTGCCAGACGCCGGAAGGAATGACACCCACCGGCCGCGCATCCGCCGCTGCAGAGTGAAGCAAGTGGCGATTCAGCTGCCGGGACTGGGGGTCGTAAGCCAGCAACTCGAGCGGAGCACCGCTGTAAAAGTGCCAGATCTCATCGGCGTCGACGACGTGCCAGCGACTGAGCTGTTCACGCTCGAGCAGGTAATAGATCGCGGTCGTCGCGCTGCGCGACTCGGCGCCGCGTTGAACCCGATCCGTGGAGCGATAGATCTCGCGATACCACCCGCCCTCCGGATGTGGAGCGAGCTGCAGCGACTGAATCACGTCCTTGGCGGTCATGAGCGCAACATACTGCGCGATGCCATCAGCAGCAACATCGAGAATGCCGCCAGCACCGCGGCGGTGATGAATGTTGCGGCAGGACCGCTCGCTTCCCACATGATTCCCGCGATGACGCTGGCCAGGAGCAACAAAAGACCACGCATGAGATTGAATACACCGAAGGCCGTGCCCCGCAGCTCCGTCGGCGCGGCGTCCGCAATCATCGCGGTGAACACGCCTTCGGTCAGCCCCATGTGCAGCCCCCAGAGAGCGACGCCTAACAACACGACCGCGGCATCGTGGGCGCCGGCGAGCATCACGTTCGCCAGCACCAGCACGGCAGCTCCCAGCAGTAGCAGATGATGGCGTGGCATCCGATCTGCCAACAGGCCTGCCGGATAGGCCGAACACATATAAGCGAGGTTCATCACCACCAGGATGAGCGGCGTCCAGGTGATGCTCAATCCAATGTCGGCGCCGCGCAGGATCAGAAATGCTTCGGAGAACCGCGCCAATGTGAAGAACGTCGCGATGATGGCGATCACCCAGAACGATTTGGGCAGATCGCGAGGGCGCAGATCCACGACGCGCTTGCGCATGGGCTTGAGATGGGGCGGCTCTTTCACCGCAACCCACAGAATCGCGACCGCGATCAGCGCCGGAATGACGGCGATCCAGAAGACGGCGCGAACGTCGTTCGCCAGCATCATCAGCAGAGCGATCGCGAGCAGGGGCCCGACAAACGCACCTACCGTGTCCAGCGACTGGCGCAATCCATAAGCAGCACCCCGCTGCTCCGGCGTCGTGTAGTCGGCAACCAACGCGTCGCGCGGCGCGCCCCGAATTCCCTTGCCGATACGATCTATGCAACGTGCAGCGAAGACTGTAGCGGCGCTACCCGCGACCGGGAACAGTGGTTTGGTAATCGCGGCGAGACCGTAGCCGAGCAGCGCCAGCGATTTGCGCTTACCCCATCGATCCGACAGCGCGCCCGAGAACACTTTGACGATATTGGCCGTGGCTTCAGCGACGCCTTCGATCACTCCCAGCCAGATCGCGCCGGCGCCGAGCGTGCCGACCACGAACACCGGCAGCAACGCATGGATCATTTCCGAAGAAACATCCATGAACAGGCTGACCAGGCCGAGCGCCCAGACCCCACGAGGCAGCGGCATGCGCCGCACGAGTCAAAGATTCCTGGCTTCGAACCGCGCGACCGGCGTCTGCTGAGCGTTCAGCAGTTCCAGCTGTGAGCCCGTGATCCGCCAGCCCGCCGTCGCTTGCATCGCTGCCACGAGTGCGGTCTCGATCGGCAGATCCGGGCAGTACATGCGCGTCGTGATGAGATCGCCAAAGCTGAGCTGCGCACCGGTCTGTTTATATGTCGTCGAGAGCCGATTGCAGCCCGCGTGCCCCGCCACACTATGATCAGTGGAATTGAGCGCGATGTACGGCTCGCGGCCGCCTTCGCTGAGCGTTATCGGCTTGTCGTCGAGTTGCACCAACGCCCAGCGCGTGCCCGCCAGCTCGTGCGTCACTTCGTCAGTGCGCTTCGATGCGGGAGCTTGGGGCTCATTGCTATTACATGCAGTCATCGCCAGCAGCACGGCGATGACTGCAGCGTATCTGGCTCGAGCCATGTCTGCGGCGCCTCGTTGGAGGAGTTCACGGCGAGAGAAAATACAACCTCGCCTGAGCGGCGTCGAGCCGCACGCTCGCGTATTGCTCCGGATTCAGCCGCGGCCGATGTATGGCATGGCGGTCGCCATCACCGTCATGAACTGAACGTTGGTTTCGAGCGGCAGCCCGGCCATGTAGGCGATGGCCTCGCCTACATGATCGACGGGCATGGTCGGTTCCGCCAGCAGCGAGCCGTTGGCTTGAATGACGCCCGTGGAGATCGTGTTCACCATGGTCGTGGCCGCGTTGCCGATGTCGATCTGCCCGCAGGCGATGTTGTGCTTGCGACCGTCGAGCGACAACGACTTGGTCAGCCCCGTGATGGCATGCTTGGTCGCCGTGTAGGGCGCCGAGTTCGGCCTGGGCGCATGGGCGGAGATGGAGCCATTGTTGATGATCCGACCCCCTTGCGGCGTCTGATCTTTCATGACGCGGTACGCGGCTTGTGCGACCAGGAATGCACCAGTCAGATTCACTGCGACGACAGCGTCCCACTGCTGCGCAGTGAGCTCTTCGAAAGGTACGGGCGGCGCACTGGCGCCAGCATTGTTGAACAACACATCGACGCGACCGAAAGCCGCCTGCGTCTTCTCGAACAGCTGCGCTACCGAATCCGGCCGCGTCACGTCTGTCGCTACCGCAAGCATGTCCGCGCCACCGGCCATCGATGCAGTCTCGTTCAGACTCTGCAGATTGCGGCCCGCGAGCACGACTGCAAAATTCTTCTTCGCCAATGCAAGCGCGGCGTTCCGCCCAATGCCACTGCCGGCGCCGGTGACGACTGCAACTTTTTTCTGGTCCATGGCTTACTCGAGGTAGTCGCTGATGTACGCGCGGATGATGTTATCCACGCTCTCATCCCGCGGAAACCCAAGCGCCTTGGCTCGTGTCGCCAGCATCTGCTCGGGCCAGGCCGATATTACCTTCATGACAAAGGGATCGGGCTGCTCGCTGATGGCGCCGAGCTTCCGGTCGCGAGCGACTCGTCGCAGGCTTTCGATCATCTCTCCAACCGTCACCGTCAGCGTGGGCAGATTGACCGAGCGATCGGCACCCAACTTGGCGCCATCGACTTCATGCAGCGCCAGCAATCCCTGGATGACAGTGCGATAACCGATCGCCGCCACCTTGGTCGTGAACGGCACCGGGCACACATAGTCTTCACCATTGAGCGGCTCGCGCAGCACTCCACTCGCGAAACCCGAAGCCGCACGGTTCGGCGCGCCCGGTCGCACGATCACGAAGCCCAACCGCGCACTGCGGCCGTCGATGAAACCTTTGCGGCTGTAGTCGTTGACCAGCAGCTCGCCGATCGCCTTGGTCATTCCATAGGTGGTTTGTGGAATATGCCGCGTGGGATCATCCACCTCGCGCAGCGCGCCGTCGCCGCCGTACACGGCCAGCGAACTGGTGAACACATATCTAGGACGAGAACCCAGCGCAGTCAGCGCTTCGAGCAAGTACCGGTGGCCATCCAGGTTCACACGCATCGCCAGATTGAAATCCTGCTCCGCGCCGGCGCTGACAACCGAAGCCAGATGAAAGACCGCGATATCGGGGCGATCGATCAGTTTGGTCACGGTGGCCCGATCGGCGATGTCGCCTTCCAGCAGCTTGACGCGTTGATCGGCGACCGTGAAATCGGCCGGGATGCGGCTGTCGAACAGCATCAGCTCGCTCACCGGCCGACGCTCACCCGACGGCGCGAACAATGCCCCCTGCTCGAGGATGCGAGCCGCCAGACGCTGACCGAGAAATCCCGTGCCGCCCGTGATCACCACTTTCATGGATGCACTCTCGCCCTGTTGATCGCGACGTCGCTGTCGCATGAGCGACGAGTGTAGTGACGGCGGACCGAGAGTTCTTGCTAAAACAGGCCGAGCCGAGCCCTCGGGCGCGCGCCCGGTCCATGGCCAAGTCAACGCCGACCGTGGCGGCGGAAAATGAATAAGGCGTTCCCCGAAAATATTCAGGCTGCGGACTGGTCGCCTCTTTTCGGCCCCCTGTACTTCTTATACTGCCGGCTTATGGCAACTCTCGATGCATCGGTCGAGTCTCGTTTCACCCTGCTGGCGAAGGCAATGCGCACGCTGGTCGATCTACTCCATACCGAGCACGGATACGCACGGATTTTTTACGACCAGGACGGTTACAGCTACGAGCTGCACAGCTATCAGCACACGCCGATGGCCGATCTCTTCACGTGCATGCTCGGCTACGAGTCCGCAACCGATGCCACGGAAGCGGCTCGCGATACCCTTTCAGCGATCCACGCCGGACCTCGTAGCCGAAGCAGTAAGGGTCGCGCCCGCGGCCGCCGCCTCCAGCAGCCGGAGACAACTCAACTGATCCTGCCGGTCGGCGTCTGCTGATCGTCACACAGTCACTGTCTTGAGCAGCGATCGATACCACAGACCGCTGCGCTTCAACGTCCGCCGCAGAGTCGCGTAGTCTACGTGCACGATGCCGAATCGCTTGCGATAGCCTTCGGCCCACTCGAAGTTGTCCATCAGACTCCAGACGAAGTAGCCCCGCACATCGACCCCGCGGTCGATCGCCTCGGCCACCGCCAGCAGATGCGACTCGATGTACTGCCGCCGCTGCTCATCCTCGATCCGCCCGTCCACCAGCTGATCGCGATATGCAGCACCGTTCTCAGTGATATGGATCGGCGGCAGTCGATAGTCGCGCTGCAACCGGAGCAACAAGTCCGAGAGCCCATGCGGCGCGACCTCCCAACCCATATCCGTGACCGCTGCGCCGGTTGAAGCCGGCGAGGCCGGATTGGAGCTGCTCGACACTGTCGGGTGGTAATAGTTGATGCCGACGAAGTCGCATGGCTGTGCGATCAACGCCGCATCACCGGCCTGGATTTCCGGAGCATCGGCGCCGAGATGCTCGACGATGTCGCTCGGATACTGCCCCTTGAACAAGGCGTCCGTGTACCAGCGGACCAGTCGCCCATCTTCCAGTCGCGCATGATGCGCATCGAGCTCGGAATCGGTAGCCGGCCGCACCGGCGACATGTTCAACACGATCCCCACTTCCGCCTTGACGCCCGCCGCGCGGATCGCCTGCATCGCCAGGCCGTGGCTCAACAACAAATGATGACTGACCTGATAAGCGATGCGGCGATCTTTCACGCCCGGCGCGAACACGCCGCGCTCGTAACCGAGCACCGCCGAGACCCAGGGCTCATTGTGAGTTGCGATGGAAACGACGCGATCACCCAGGCGACGCGAGATCGCTTCCGCGTACTCTGCAAACCGATAGGCCGTGTCGCGTGCCAGCCAGCCGCCGCTGCGATGTTGCAGCTCCGCCGGCAAATCCCAGTGATACAGCGTCGCATAGGGCTGAATGTTCCTTTCCAGCAAGCCATCGACCAGACGCTCGTAGAACCCGATGCCGCGCTCGTTGTATGCACCAGTGCCTGTGGGCTGGACTCGCGGCCAGCAAATGGAGAAGCGATAGGCCGTCACGCCCAGATCGGCGATGAGATCCAGGTCGGCTTCGAGCCGATGATAGTGGTCGCAGGCCACATCGCCGGTGCCGCCATCGGCAATGGCGCCGGGCACGCGGCAGAACTCATCCCAAATCGATGGGCCCTTGCCGTCGACGCGCGCTGCGCCTTCGATCTGAAATGCGCTGGTAGCAACGCCCCAGACAAAATTGCTGGGGAAGCGCCGACGCAGCTCGGCTAGCGGTAATTGCTCGGTCATCTGATCATTCTTTGGCAGGCGCCGCGGTCGATTCACGCACGATCAGCTCGACTTGCGGCAAGGCAATGTTGGGCTGCTCACCCTGCAACATCTGCAGCATGGCCGCGCCTGAGCTCTCACCCAGCACGCGGATCGATTGACGCACCGAGGTGAGCGGCGGCACTCGATACGAGGAGGAATGCAGGTCGTCGAAGCCGACGACGGAAATATCGCGCGGGCAATTCAGGCCGTTGCGATACAAGGCGAGGCACGCACCGTAGGCGGTCTGATCGTTCACGCAGAACAGCGCGGTGAACCTGGTTCCAGACTTCAGCAGCCGCTGCGTTGCCTCGACACCGCCTTCTTCGTGAAAGTCGCCCGGCACGACCAGCTTTGGATCATGCGCAATGCCCGCATCGGCGAGCGCGCGGCGATAGCCCTTGAAACGCAGCGATGCGTCCGGGTGATCGAGAATGCCGGCGATGAACGCGATGCGCCGATGCCCCAGCTCGATCAAATGCCGCGTCGCCAGTAGCGCGCCCCGCTCGTCGTCGACTTGCAAACTGAAAATGTTTGCCGCCTTGAGACTGCGACCGCTCACCACCAGCGGCACCTGCTTCGCGTACTGGGCCAGCTGGCGATCCTGCAAGCGGCCCGAGAAAATGATGATGCCGTCGACGCGCCGGGAGAGCAGCTCGGCCATGCAGCGCTCCTCGTCCCCTTCATCCCAATTGCCGCTCATGAACAGCGCGGTGTAGCCCCGCTGCTGCAGATAATCCTCGATGCCTCTCAGACCTTCGCCGTAGAACGGGCTGTCGATGGCCTGCGTGATGACACCGATGGTGTTGGACTTGCCGAGTGCCAGTCCGCGTGCCGCGGCATTCGGACGAAAGTTGAGCTTGGCGATGGCCGCCTCGACCGCATCTTTGCGCTCGGCGCTGACCTTCGCAGTCCCGTTGATGATGCGCGACACGGTCGCGATCGACACGCCAGCTTCCTTCGCCACCATTTCCAGGGTGGGCGGGGAATCCGGCAAGGCGGTCGCAGCGCGCGTCTTGGCGTTGTTGTTGGCAGCTCGCTTACTCATTGTCGTGCAGTGACAATCATGCTTTGGCGGTCATCAGGTCGCTCTCCAGCTGCTCGAGCGTACGGCCTTTGGTTTCAGGCACGAGCAGCACCACGAACAGCAACGCCGCGGTGGCGAACAATGCAAATACCAGAAAGGTGCCGCCGGAGCTCAGAGTAGACAGCGCCCAGGGAAATATCATCGTGACCGTGGCGCTGACCAGGGCGTTCCAGAATCCTGCCACCGAAATGGCTGCGGCGCGCTGTTCGTTCGGAAATATTTCCGACAGCAGCACCCACATCACCGGCCCGAGCGAAATCGCGAACGAGGCGACGAAGCCGATGATGGCGATCAGCACCAGCCGGGCGTTGTAACTTTCCTGACTGAAAGCCCAGCTGATGGCGAACAAGGACAGCGCCATGCCGGCGATGCCCATGACCAGCAACGGCTTGCGGCCCAGCTTGTCGATCAGCCAGATCGCAACGAACGTCATCAGCACGTTGACCACGCCCACCAGCACGGCCTGACGGAACGCGTCGTTCACGCCGCCGCCGGCTTGCGCAAAGATCGTCGGCAGGTAATAGAAGATCGCGTTGATGCCGGTGATCTGCTGAAAGAACGCCAGGCCGAGCGCGACGATCATGATCAGGCGCACGCGCGAATCGAACAAACCGCGAAAGCCGCGCGACACGGCCTTCGTGTTCAAGCTGCGCTGGATCTGTTGCAGATTCTCCTGCGCCTGCTGCTCTCCCGCGACCCTGCGCAGCACTGCGAGTGCCGCCTCATCTCTGCCCTTCAGCAACAGCCAGCGCGGACTCTCGGGGACGAACCACAGCAAAGTGAAATACAGCAGCGCCGGAACCATCTGCACGCCGAGCATGTAGCGCCAATTGTGCTCGCCCAGATTCAGCAGGAAGTAGTTCGAGAAGAACGACGCCGAGATGCCGATGACGATCATCAATTGATTCAACGACACCAGACCGCCGCGCTTCTCGGCCGGCGCGATCTCCGCGATATACACCGGCGCAATCAGGATGGCCCCGCCGACGGCCAGCCCCCCCACGATGCGAGCGACCACGAAACTCGGAAACGAAGTTGCGGAGGCCGCCAACAGGGAAGACAGCACGAATAACAACGCGGTGCCGAGCAACACCCGCCGCCGCCCGAAACGATCGCTCAACGGACCGGCAATTGCGTTGCCCGCCATCGCACCCCAACCGAGACTGCTGACGGCAAAGCCCAGTTTCAAATCGCCGCTGGCACCGTTCAGTGAGAAATATTCCTTGATGAACGGCACCACGCCCGAGATCACCGTGGCATCGAAGCCGAGCAGGAAACCCCCGATCGCGACCGTGAGTGCCACGAATGCGATGTTCAATTTTCCTTGCAGCATATGACTCGCCGATATTTTTAATCGTGATAGTGCGTCACGCGGCCAATGTTAGCGGTCACTATGACCGCATCCCGCAAACTTCGCCACATCCCGCGCAAGTGGCCGCTTGCCGGAACGCTCGGGAGCATGCTACCGTAATTTGTAAGCGCTTACATCCGGTGTTTACTGGTCTATATGCCGAAGCGCCGGGCGCAACAATAAATTGGCAACGAATGGACACGGGGGGTACGAGTCGTGAGCGATCGCGCATTCCAGGGCAGTAAAGTAGCGCGTGCTATCTCTTTGATTCTCGGAACGGCGGTGGCAGTACCCGCCTTCTCGCAGCAAACCAGCGAGCTCGAAGAGGTGGTCGTCACCGGCATCCGCGGCAGCCTCACTTCCTCGATGGAATTGAAGCGCAGCTCGCAGGGCGTGATGGACGGCATCGTCGCCGAAGACATCGGCAAGTTCCCGGACACCAACCTCGCCGAGTCCATGCAACGCGTCAGCGGCGTGTCGATCGACCGCTCGCTTGGCGAAGGCTCGAAAGTCACCGTCCGCGGCGTCGGCCCCGACTTCAACCTCGTATTGTTGAACGGTCGCCAGATGCCCGCCTCGGCACTGGAAGATACCCAGGCGTCGGCCTCGCGCGCCTTCGATTTCGCCAACCTCGCGTCCGAGTCGATCTCGGCGATCGAAGTCTTCAAGACCAGTCGCGCAGCGACGCCTACCGGCGGCATCGGCGCAACGATCAACATCAAGACCGCGCGCCCGCTCGACAATCCGGGCCTGCACACCAGCTTCGGTGCCAAAGGCGTGATGGACACGTCGGTGGACAATCTGCCGAGCAGCCTGCAAGGCGATTCGATCACGCCCGAAGTCTCCGGTATCTACAGCCAGACTTTCGGCGACAACAAATTCGGTATCGCCTTGAGCGCGAGCTATCAGGAGCGCGACTTCGGCTACAACCAGGCCTCGGTCGGCAACGGCTGGAAACCCTTCAGGGGCGATGACACGAACAGCTGGGGCACCATTCCCACGCCCGGCGAGCCAGGCTCGGAAAACATCGTCAATGCTCCGGGACCGAACGATATCTATTCGGTGCCACAGAACCTCGGTTACAGCGTCAACGGCGTGGAGCGTAAGCGCACCAACGGCCAGCTGACATTGCAATATGCTCCGACCGACACGATCACGACCACGCTCGATTACACCTACTCCGAGAACAAGATCGCGCAGCAGCGCAACGAGTTGTCGGTCTGGTTCAACTTCGGCCCCTCCTCCAGCACCTGGACCGATGGCCCGGTGGCGGCGCCGCTGATCTACTCCGAAACCATCGTGCCAGCCAGCAGCGACCTGTCGATGGGCGGCGCGAAATTCGGCACCAAGAACCAGAACAAGTCGCTGGGCTTCAACGTCGAATGGCGGCCGACCGACCGCCTCGGCCTGCAGTTCGATTATCACGACTCCTCGGCCGAGTCGGGTCCCGACAGTCCGTATGGCTCCAACGCAGTGCTCGGCGTCGCCGGCTTCTTCCGTGGCACAACGACTGCGGATTTCTCACGCGATTTCCCCGTCATGAGCGTGGTTCTGCCGCCGGGACAGAACGGCATCGACGCCTCGCAAATGGAAGTCACCGGCTCGAGCTTCCGCAACAGCTACATGAAGAGCGACATCAAGCAGGCCCAGCTGACCGGCGATCTGGAGTTCCTGGAAGACTCGCGACTGGATTTCGGCGTGGCGCTGACCAATGTGAAGAACCGTTCGGCCTATTCGAACGTGCAAGCCGACACCTGGTCGGGTGCCACCGATCCGTCGGATTATCCCGATGACGTGTGGCGCGCCGATACGGTCCGTCATTACTTCAACAACATTTCCGGCAGCGGCAACCCGGCACTGTTCAACCAGTTCTTCACGTTCGACTTCGAGACGGTCCGGGCTCTCGCGGCTCGCGCCGTGGGCAACGAAGCGCTGTATCGCGCATCGTCGGTCTTCAACACCGACCGTCGCATCGAGGAAGAGTCGAAGAGCGCATTCGTTCAATACAGCACCCAATGGCATTGGGGTCTGCCGATGCAGGGCGCGATCGGCCTGCGTTATGAAGAAACCACGGTGGGCTCAGACGCATTCGTGCCTGTTGCCACCGGCATCGTGTGGGTCGCTGAGAACGAATTCTCGCTGCAGATACCGGAAGGCAGTGGCACGTTCGAGCGACTGGAAGGCAAGTATGACTACGTGCTGCCGAGCCTGGACTTCGCCGTCGACCTCACCGACACCATCAAAGCTCGCGCCAGCTACGGGCAGAGCATTGGCCGGCCGCTGTGGGACAAGATCCAGGGCGGCCGCACGCTGGACCAGCTGGTCCGCGTGGATGGCGGCACGGGTGCGCAGGGCAATCCCAGGCTCAAGCCGCTCGAGTCGGAGAACTTCGATCTGTCGGTGGAGTGGTACTACAGTCAATCGAGCTACCTGTCGGTGGGCTACTTCAAGAAGAACATCGACAACTACATCGGTACTTCCATCGAGCAGCAGACTCCGTATGAGCTGCTGACTCCGGCGCTCGGTGGGTACTACAACGAGGCAGTGGCGTCGGGCTGCAGCACGCTGACCTGCATTCGCCAGTTCATCTTCACCAATCACGCCAACGATCCGGGCGTGACCATTACCGGCTTCGATCAGAACTCCGGCATCTACACCGGCAGCATCGCCGGCGTGCCCGGCGATCCGGTCGCGACATTCGCCATCAAGGTGCCGACCAACCAGCGCTCGGCGACGCTCGACGGCTGGGAATTGAACATCCAGCACATGTTCGGGGATACCGGCTTCGGCCTCTCGGCGAACTACACGAAGGTGGACTCCGACCTGGTTTACAACAACTACTCGCTCAGCGATCAGTTCGCGCTGGTCGGCCTGAGCGACGCGGCCAACCTCGTGGCGTTCTACGAGAACGAGAAGTTCCAGGTGCGCGCGGCGTACAACTGGCGCGACAAGTTCCTCGCCAACACCTTCGACGGCGGCGGCCTGCCCAACCCGGTGTACACCGAGGCATACGGACAGCTCGACGTGAATGCCAGCTATAACTGGAACGAGAACCTGACCTTGATGGCCGAGGCGATCAATCTCACCGACGAGATCTATCGTCAGCATGGACGCAACCAGCATCAGGTCATCATGGTCCAGCAGACCGGGCCGCGCTTCATGATCGGCGCGCGCTACAAGTTCGGCAATTAGAGCCGGAGCCTGCACCCCGCTGCAGGCAGGAAAAGCCGCTGTTCCCCCGGCGGCTTTTTCTTTTTACAGGCATTATTGGGCGATGGCGGAGATCCAACACATCATGATCGTGGGTGGCGGCTCGGCCGGCTGGCTGACCGCCGGCGTGCTCGCGGCCGAGCATCGCTCGCGCACGGGCCCGACGCTGCGAATCACGCTACTCGAATCTCCCAACATCGGGCCCATCGGTGTCGGCGAAGGCACCTGGCCGACGATGCGCGACACCCTGCGCAGCATCGGCGTCACCGAGACCGATTTCATCCGCGAATGCGACGCCTCGTTCAAGCAAGGCTCCAGGTTCCAGCAATGGGTCAGCAAGCGAGCGGACGATAGTTACTTTCATCCTTTCGTTCTGCCGCAAGGCTACACCGAGACCAACCTGGTCGCGGGCTGGCTGGAGCGGCACGCCGATGTGCCTTTCGCGGACCTGGTGAGCTTCCAGCCGCACCTGTGCGCGCACAACAAGGCGCCCAAACAAGCGGCGACGCCCGAGTACGCAGCCGTCGCCAACTACGCTTATCACCTCGACGCCGGCAAGTTCGGCCTGTTCCTGCGCAAGCACTGCGTCGAGCAACTGGGCGTGCATCACATTCTCGATCACGTCATCGGCATCAACACGCATGACAGTGGCGATATCGCGTCCGTGCAAACGAAAGAGAACGGCGCCATCGCCGCCGACCTCTTTGTCGATTGCAGCGGCATGCAATCGCTGTTGCTTGGCCAGCATTACGAGGTGCCGTTCAAGTCGCAGCAGCACGTGCTGTTCAACGACTCAGCACTGGCCATACAAGTGCCTCATCAGAATGACGACAGCCCCATTGCGTCACAGACAATCTCCACTGCGCAAAGCAATGGCTGGATCTGGGATATCGGCCTGCCGACGCGCCGTGGTATCGGTCATGTCTATTCGAGCGCACATACGTCGGATGACGCTGCTGAGCGCGAGCTGCGCGCGTACATCGAGCGCACCGGTGGGCCGCAAGGCATGCCGTCGCCGCGCAAGCTGACGTTCAATCCAGGCTATCGCGAGAAGTTCTGGCATCGTAACTGCGTGGCAATCGGACTCTCGGCGGGATTCATCGAGCCGCTGGAGGCTTCGGCACTCGCGCTGGTCGAGCTGTCCGCTGCGATGCTGAGAGATCAGATGCCGGCAACGCGCGCTGCCATGGACATCGTCGCGCGCCGCTTCAATGACTCGTTCACGTACCGCTGGCAGCGAGTCATCGACTTCCTGAAGCTGCATTACGTGCTGACCAAGCGCACCGACTCGGACTTCTGGATCGACAACTGCCGCTCCGAGTCCATTCCGGATCGACTGCAGGAACAGCTGACGCTGTGGCGCCATCAGCCGCCGTCCCGTTACGATTTCCATCGCGTCGAGGAGGTGTTTCCGTCGGCCAGCTACCAATACGTGCTGTACGGCATGGACTTTCGCCCGGATCGACCTGGAACGGCTCGGCGCGGCGACGACGCTGACCGCGCCGATGGTTACTTTCGAGAAGCAGCGGCGCTGACGAGCAAGATGCTCGCGGCATTACCCACGAATCGCGCGCTGATCGGTCATATCAAGCGTCACGGCCTGTCGAAGATATAACGCGTCATGAGCAAACCTGTCCTGCTGAACAATGTCGATCACAAAGACCTGCGTGTAATCACGACTCGCGGCGCCGAGTACGGCGACAACGTCATGCTCGCGGCGACGTTCCCGGCGGAGTTCCGCAACCTGCAGGCCCACTACCCCATCGTGTTCCGCAAGAACGCGCAGGGACAGTTCGAGCCTGTTGCGCTGCTGGGCTTCAAAGACGGTCAGAACTTGTTTCTCACCGCCCGCGGCTGGGATGCAACGTATATTCCGATGACCCTCGAGCGCCTGCCGTTCCTGATCGGCTTCTCGCACGATCGCCAGCCGATGATGCATATCGATCTGGAACACCCGCGCGTCAGTCGCACGCAGGGCGAGCCGATCTTTCGCGAGTTTGGCGGCAAGAGCGAGTTCCTCGAACGGATGAGCTCGCTGCTGCTGGCCATCCACGAGGGCCTGGCCGCCAGCGAGCACTTCATCGGCGCGCTCCTGCAGTACGAGTTGCTCGAGTCGTTCGTGCTCGACATCCAGTTGAACGATGGTTCGCAGAATCGCCTGGCGGGTTTCTACACCATCAAGGAAGAGCGCCTGCTCGATCTGAACGGCGCGGTGCTGGAGCGATTGAACCGTGCCGGTCACCTGCAAGCCATTTACATGGCGATCGCATCGCTATCCAACTTCCGTGCGCTGATCGAGCGCGTGAACGTGCTCAATGCTGGCGGCCGCTAAGAAAATTCCGGAGCGCACCGGCGTCGATCCGCGCGCACTGCCGGATGATGTGCTGCTATCGACGCAGCCTGTCGTGCTCAAAGGCCTGGTGGCGGATTGGCCCCTGGTGCGCGCGGGACTGGAATCCAATCAATCGGCGGCCGCTTACATCCGCAAGTTCTATCGTGACGCCACGGTCGGCGCGCTGCTCGGCGCACCGGACATCGCAGGCCGGTTCTTTTATAACGAAGACCTCAGCGGCTTCAACTTCAAAGCGGTCAAACTGAAGCTGGATGTCATGCTCGATGAAGTCGAGCGCCACAAGGATGCGCAGCAGCCGCCGGCCATTTACGTCGGCTCGACCACAATCGACACCTGTCTGCCCGGATTTCGCAATGACAACGACCTGGGCTTTGGCGATCGCCAGCCGCTCGTCAGCATCTGGCTCGGCAATCGCACGCGCATCGCCGCTCATCACGATCTGCCTGACAACATCGCGTGCGTCGTCGTCGGTCATCGGCGTTTCACCCTGTTTCCGCCCGAGCAGCTGGAGAATCTGTATATCGGGCCGCTGGACTTCACGCCGGCCGGCCAGGCCATCAGTCTCGTCGACTTCGCGAAGCCCGACCTGCAGCGCTTTCCGAAGTTCGCAGAAGCGGCCCGGCACGCGCAGGTTGCCGAACTGAGTCCCGGCGACGCGATCTTCATTCCCAGCATGTGGTGGCATCACATCGAGGCCCTCGACTCGCTCAACGTGCTGGTGAACTACTGGTGGCGCCAGTCGCCCGCGTTCATGGACTCGCCGATCGCTGCGTTGATGCACGCCATCATGACTGTGCGCGATCTGCCGAAAGAGCAGCGTGATGCCTGGTTCAACCTGTTTCGTCACTACGTTTTCGAGGCGGACCAGCAGACCTCCGCTCACATTCCAGAGAATGCCCGCCGCGCCTTGTCGCCCATGGACGCCGATATCGCCCGCGACATCCGTGCGCGGCTGCTACAAAGATTGAATCGTTAGGGGAATCGCATGACCAGCAAACGCATCCAGAAGATCGTCATCGCCGGCGGCGGCACCGCGGGCTGGATGGTCGCCGCCGGTCTGTCGCGAACGCTGGGCAAGGCGCTCGACATCAAGCTGGTCGAGTCCGATGAGATCGGCACGGTCGGCGTCGGCGAGGCGACCATTCCGACGCTGGTGACCTTCCATCGGCTGCTGGACATCAACGAGCAGGAGTTCATGGCCGCCACCCAGGGCACGTTCAAGCTGGGCATCGGCTTCGAGAACTGGCGCGACGTGAACCAGAACTACATTCATTCGTTTGGCACGACCGGCAAGGATCACTGGACCGCCGGCTTCCAGCACTTCTGGCTCAAGGGCCGTCAGCGCAATCTCGCCAGCGACTACGGCGATTACTGCGTCGAGCTCAAGGCCGCGCTGGAGAACAAGTTCGCTCATCTGCCCCGCGGCGGAATGAATTACGCGTTCCACCTCGATGCAGGCCTGTATGCAAAGTTTCTGCGCAAGTTCAGCGAAGGCTACGGCGTCAAACGAATCGAGGGCAAGATCACCAACGTTCTCACGCACGACGACACTGGCTTCATCAAAGCCATTCGCCTGGACTCGGGCGCGGAGATCGAAGGCGATCTGTTCATCGATTGCACCGGATTCCGCGCGCTGCTGATCGGTCAGACGTTGCACGAGCCGTACGAGGATTGGTCAAACTGGCTGCCGTGCGACAGCGCCGTCGCCGTGCAAACAGAATCCGTCGGCGAAGCGGTCCCCTATACGCGATCCATTGCACGTGACGCCGGATGGCAGTGGCGCATTCCGCTGCAACATCGCGTTGGCAACGGCATGGTCTATTGCAGCCGGTACATCAGCGACGAGCAGGCGAAACAATCGCTGCTTGCGAATATCGAAGGCAAGGTGCGCACCGAGCCGCGCGTCATCAAGTTCAAGCCGGGGCAGCGTCGGCAAACCTGGGTCAAGAACTGCGTCGCTGTCGGACTCGCCAGCGGCTTCGTCGAGCCGCTGGAATCGACCAGCATCCATTTGATCGGCCGCAGCATCATCCGGCTGCTCCAAATGTTCCCGAGCGAGGGCATCAATCCGACCGACATCGAGGAATTCAATCGCCAGACGGTGGCCGAGCTGGAGCACATCCGCGACTTCATCGTGCTGCACTATCACGTGACGAATCGTCAGGACACGCCGTTCTGGAATGCCTGCCGCACGATGGACATCCCGGCCTCGCTACAGCATCGCATCGAGCTGTTCCGCGAGACCGGGCGCGTGTTCCGCTTTCAGAACGAGTTGTTCGCCGAGAATTCCTGGATCCAGGTGATGCTGGGTCAGGGCATCGTGCCCAAGCAACATCACCAGGTGGCGGACTTGATGGGCGACGCGGAGCTGTCGCGTTTCCTGGACCAGATCAAATCACACGTGGACAACACGGTGATACAGCTGCCGAAACATCAGGCGTACGTCGAGCAGTACTGCAAGGCGACGGTCAGCTATTGATGCCGAGCAGCGCCTGAATCATTTTCTTGCCGTGCCAGGCGAAGCGCGCGCGGCGGCTCATCTTGTTGAGGCTGAAATAGATCCGCTGCTGGCCACCGAATGCGCGGAAGAAACGCTCGATGCTCTCGACCATGGAGCCAGTCATGTCGAATTCCACGCTGCGCGCCTTCGACCGCATGATGGCTTCCCACACGATCAGGCTGTGCGCGCCGCTGGTGCGAAGCTCAGGATCGGCACCGCCAGCCAGGTAGTAAGTCACTTTGTCGTCCCAGACGAGATAGAGCGCGGCATGCAGCGCACCGCTCTGGTCGCGCGCCACCAGAATCTCGCGCCGGCCGCGCTGAGCACAGGCCGCGTCGAGTCGACGCATGGCCGGTGAATCGAATGGATTCGGATTGCCTTGGCGCGCATACGATTTGCCGATGAGCTTGATGCAAGCTTCGATATCGGTCGTCGTCTCGATGACCAGCTGCTTGCGCGCCTTGCGGCTCTCGCGACGAATGTTTTCTCGCAGCGCGCCCCACAGCTCTTCCTCGCTCGGGGCGAGATCGATCACGTAGGTATACCGCGCCATCTCCTCGAAGCCATTCCACACGAACGGCAGCACGTTGGTGATGCCGCTGTGACAATTGATCTGCAGGATGTCGTACTTCGGCAGCTGCTCGAGCAGCGCGACGGTGAGATCTTTTTCGAGCTCGTAACGACGCGAGCTCTTGGTGGCATCGCCCAGATCCAGCCACGGGCCGAGCCGGTGTGTGAGCGGCGGCAACGTGATCACATCGAACAGGCCGCGCTTCTCTTCAAAAATCGGCCAGCGCGCCCGAAGCACGCCGCCCGAAGACACGGTGACTTCCCTCCACGCGCCCGGCGCAACCGCATCGAGCCACCACGGCTCTTGAAAAATACAATAGCTCGCCCGCCGCTCCGTTGCGGCCGGCGTGGGATCCGACTGAGAAACTGACATTACCGCTGATGTAATCGACTGCTCGAGACAAAAATTCGGGTTGCTTGTAATCGCCTTGGCCATGGTTCTCGCATTCGCGCCAAGGGGGGCTTTGGAGGCTCGACGACTACTTTGGCGATAGTAATGCAATCCGGGGTGGCTTATTCACATAACCCGTCACCGAATTGTCACTTGACAGCGTAAAGCCTACAAGCAGCCAGTGATCGCGGCGCAACGAGCGCCCCATTTCGAAGGCGGCTCGGCCTCGGATTCGCAATTTGACCCACCGGACGGTGCGCAGTGGCTAGTCCGCAACCGCGCGCTTTCCGCCTCCGAGCAGCCGCCGAGGACGGCACTTGTGGCTGGGAGATCTCCACCGCCAGCCACAGATACCCGTGCCCCTGTCACGGCAGCCAAGAAGATCCACAATCCATGCTGACAGAACAACAGGTCACGACGCTGGCGCAGGTGATGACGGAATCGTCGCATGTCTCGCGCTTCATCGACGTGGGCTACACCTACCTGGGACAGTTCATCGCGCACGACATCGTGCCGCAGACGAATCCCATTGCCGGCCAGTCTCGTGACGTACTGCCCTATCTCAATCTGGACAGCGTTTATGGGAGCGGCGCTCAAACCGAGTCGCTGCTGGATGCGCGCGGCTTCTTTCCTATCAAACGAACGAATCCGGATGGCCCCGAGGATCTGCCTCGTACCCAGGGCGTTCCGAACATTCCCGAGCTGCGCAACGACGACAACGTGATCGTTTCGCAGCTGCATCTGTTCTGGCAGCGAGTACACAACGCCATCCTGCAACGACGCTATGCCAGCAACGCCGGCGAAGCGCGCGTGATGACGACGCTCGTCTTTCAGCTGGTCGTCGTCGAGGACTATCTGCGACAGGTACTCGCCCCGGCCGTCTTCGACAGCGTGTTTCGCTTCAATCGACGCTGGTTGAATCTGCCGTCACGCCCGCTCGCCCGCGAGTTCTCGCATGCGGCGTTTCGCTTCGGGCATTCGATGGTGCGGCCCTTCTACGAATCGTTCCCGCGCCAGCCCGATGTGACTTTGCCCGAGCTGTTCCAGACCAATCGCGACCTGGATCCGCGGCTGGAGCTGGACTTCCGCAGAATGTTCGGCTGGCCGGTGCTGAACAATCGCATCGAGGATGCGATGACCATCGACCCGTTCATCACCCGCGAGATGCGTCAGGTGCCGATTCCTACTGGCATCACCATCAACATCGCGGAAATGAATCTACGCGCCGGCATCGCTGCGCAGCTGCCGCCGGGCAAAGCCTATGTGCAGCAACTCCTGGCAGGGGCGAACGGCGCGAGGCTCGCCGCCGCGTTCGGTCTCCGACCGCTACCCGACCTCGGCCCGCTCGCTGACAAATTGCCGCCGGACAGCGGCATCACCATCGACAACTTGCCACTGTGGCCCTACGTGCTCGTCGAAGCCGTGCACGCCAGTGAAGGCAAGCATCTCGGCGTGGTCGGCAGTCTGATCTGCGCGGAAGGCTTGGCCAACGCCATTGCCGGCGCACAGTGCTCCATCTATCGCAATCGCTGGTTCGCGGTGGATGAAGTGCTGTCCTGGCTCGGCCCGCTGGGCGATGAGCTGCAGGAGCAGCGACGCCGCTTCGCCAACCCCGCCTACACGGATCGCACGTTCTGCATGCGACATGTCATCGAGCTGGTGCTAACAAACCATTGAAGGAGCCTGCCATGCAAATCCCCCCAGAGTTGGTCGACTGGGTCGCGCACGAAGCGCACGAGCCCACCGCCGTCGTCCACCCGTCGTTCATTCCGCCGTCGGCGGTCGACGAGCTGGCGTTCTACCATCCGGGCTTTGGCAACACGCCCCACCTGCTGCGCCATGTGCTCGGCCGGGACGAGAACAATAGATTTTTCGCGCGGGCCGACTCGTTGTCCGCCAACTGGCACGAGAAGATGGCCGATGTGATGCAACGCCTGCGCCTGTACCCCGCCATGGAACAGGGCCGCGCGGTGCTGATCGACGACCAGATCGGCAATCAGCCCACCGGTGAGATGCACGGCTGGAAAGTGGTGCACTGGAAGGTCGCCAAGGGCCGCGACTCGAACCTGGAAGTGGTCCATCAGGACTTTATTACCTGGGCCAAGCCGGGCGAGGACGATGTAGTTTCGTTGTTTTCCTGGCGCCCCTACCGCACGGCTGTGATACAACCGCAGGCTCAGGGACCGGTGGCGAATGAACGAGCCGTCTTGTCGCAGGTATCGCGCTGATTGGCGAGTCGCATGGGTTTGTCTCATCGGCGCTGGCCTGCTCCTATCGGGATTGCAGGCCAGCGCTACCGATGCGAGTGCGCAGCAGGCAGCGCGACTCGAGGCCATTGAGCTCCTGCGGCGCTCGCAGAACGAATCGGGACGACGCGAGTCTTATCTGCCCCAAGCCTTTGCTCGAATCCAGCGCGGGTTGGCCGGCTCCAAAGATGATCCGCTGCAGCACGGCCAATGGCTCGAAGCGCTCTGGGAATATCACCTGCTCAATGACGACCACGCCCAGGCCCGACAGGCGCTGGAGCGGTCGCTGCAATTCCTCACCGCGGCAGGCGCCGATGCGGCGCTCATCGACAGAGTCACCTGCGATCTTTCCTATTCCCTGATCCTGGTCGGCGAAGTCGCCAAAGCCAAGGATCTCCTGCGGCGCGCGATCGTGAGCACCACCCAGCACAACGACCGCGATCTGCTGGCCGAGCTGTACTACGGATTGGGCGATGCCTATCGCAAGACTGGCGAGCGCCTGGTGGCACAACGCTACTTCGAAGCGGCCTATGAGCTGGACCAGGCCTCGGGCAATGCACTGAAAATCAGCATCTCGAAACAGAAGTTGGGCAGCCTGGCGCGCGACCGCGGCGAGTTTCGGCAAGCGATCGATTGGCACGAGCAGGCACTGCAGGTGTTCATCGACGAGCGTAACTATCGCGAGCTGGTAACTTATATCGAGCTGGCTCGCGACTACGCCGCTCAAGGCGAGCTGAGGCTGGCGCAAAGCTATGCGCAACTCGCACTCGACGACCCTCGCGCATTGCCCGAGCAGCGCATCGACGCGTCGGTTCTGCTGTTACGCCTCGCGAATGATCAACGTGAGCGCGCGGTCGAGGCGTCCAGACATGCGACGCGCGCCAGCAAGCTGGTCCGCGACATCGAGACATTGGTCAACGGCTCTTCGGCGCGACAAAAATCCGAACGGGCGCGGCCGACGCATCAGCTGCAATTCGCCGAGCAAGCCATCCGGCACTATGCGTTGAATCGCGATCTCGCCAACGTGCGCGCCCACGGACAGGCCGCGATTCGACTGGCTCGACAAGTCGCGAGCGATCTGCGTGCCACTCACGACGACAGCCTGGCCTGGCTCACGGCCGCTCAGCCCGTGCTCAATGAGTATGTGAAAGCGCTCTACGAGCTGGACCGCCCCCGAGTACTGCCACTGTTGGAAACGTACTACGCACAGCAGATCGAGCCGGCGGAGCTACGCCATTCCGGCGTCGTGGGCCGCGCGTATGAAGCGGAGGCGATCGACCTATTCGAGCGCTATCGCACCGCTCAACGAATGCTGGTCGACGCGACCGCCGCGCTGGACCGGCTCCATCCGGATACAACGGACCCTCGCCGCCGGCAGGAAGCCAAGTCACGCCTGGACCAGGCATTGCGCGAGTGGGATCGTGCGCGCGACGCCTATCTCACAATGTATCAAGCACTCGCCGCGAGCACGCCCGCGAAGGAACCAAACGTTGAGGCCGCTTTCCGAGCCTTGACGGTGCCCCCGACCGACATCTTCATTCGCTACTTCGTCCAGGAAGACGTCAGCTTCGGCGTCGCGCTCGCCGGCGACGAAATTCGATACTTCGATCTGCCGCCGCGCTCGACGGTGCAAGCGCTCGTACAGCGCTCGTTGGATCTGTTGAACGCTCCCGGCGGAGGCGCACAGGTCGAGGCGACGCTTGCGGCGCTTGCTCAACTATTGCCCCGTGATTTCATCCGCAGACATGCCAACACGACCCGACTCGTAATCGTGCCTGACGACGTCATGCAGCCGCTGCCGTTCTCCGCCATCGATCTCGATGAGCGGCCACGAACGTACGCGCCCTTAGTCGCCAAGTTTGAGGTCGTGCGCGCGAGATCCTTGTCCGGCTACTACGCTGCGCGACCGGCACCTCCCAATGCCGTCGCCAAGAACTCCGATATCGTCGTATTCGCCGATCCTGTGCTGGGCACTCAGCCGCCACAGCGAGTGCAGGCGATCCCGAGCTCACGCGCCGAAGCGGCGAGCATCGAGCAGATCTTCGCCACCCGCGTCATCACTTATACCGGTGCGGACGCAACCAGCGATGTGCTGCTCTCACCCGAAGTTCGAGCCGCACGAGTTCTGCACATCGCAACGCATGGCTATTTCAGCAGGACCACTCCAGACATCGTTGGCCTGATCACATCCAATCGGCGCGGCAGCATCGATCCGGACGGTGGCTTCATCGGCTTCACTGAGCTATTCAGCGCGCCGTTCTCGGCGAGGCTCGTCATTGTCAGCGGCTGCGAGACCATGAGGGGCAAGGACTACACGGGCTGGGGTGTGCGGAGTCTGGCGGATGGATTCCTCAGTCAGGGCGCGGGTTCGGTGATCGGGACATTGTGGAGAGTTTCCGACGCGGCAACTGCCGCGCTGATGGATGGCTTCTATCGCAGTCTGCATCGAGGCGCCGGCAGCTCGGCAGCATTGCAAGCTGCGCAGCGCGAGTTGCTGACATCGCGGCCTTTCGCCGATCCCTACTACTGGGCGGGCGTGGCACTCGCATCGTCGAATCGTGGTTACGATCAGCATTCCTTGTGAGCAGCCCGGGATTTGCGCTGCGATCAGGATGACGCCGCTGCCATCCGTCGCTATTCTGCGCCCGCGACAACCAATAAGGACGGGAACACGCTTCGTGATCGAGGATCCGATCTCCAACGAGTTCATCAAGCAGCACTATACCGGCCTGTACACGCTGCTCCAGCGTCGCATCCGCGACCCGAATATTGCCCAGGAAATGTTGAATGAGGCCATCGCGACGGCGATCGCGCATTGGCGCGCCGGACGGGTGGCCGATCAAACGCGGATGGCGGGCTATGTATTTCGCGTCGCGCTCAATCTGTATCGCAATCATCGTCGCGAATACGCGAATCGACCCGGCACGCACTCGACCGATGCGGCTGTCGATCAGTTGCCAGCCCAACGGGCCACGGAAGAGGCGGCCATCGATAGCAGCATCGTGCGTCAGATCGCGGCCATCGTCGAGTTGCTGCCCACCGCTCGGGATCGCGAAATCATCAAACGTTTCTATCTGGATGAGGAAGACAAAGCCGAGATCTGTCATTCCCTGGGGCTGTCGGCACTGCACTTCGATCGAGTGGTCTTTCGTGCCCGGCAGCGCCTGCGCTCGCTGTTGGAAACGAAAGGCTTCGACAAGTCGGACTTTCTGATCGCCCTATTGAGTAGTTGCACCTGATGAGTGCAGCAGCTGAGAGAAGCCACGCGGCGATGACAGTATCACCAGGGGATGGAGCGGTCCGAAGTGCTTGCTGCATGGCGGGTTGAGCAATGGATCGACAGTACATCGATGACCATCACATCGTCGCGAGATATCTCGCGGACCAACTCCCTGAACCGGAGCGTGAAGCTTTCGAGGCTTACTACCTCGAGCATCCGGACATGGTGCGGGAAATCGAGGCCACAGCACGCTTCAAAGTGGGCCTGGCGCAACTTCGTGATAGCGGTGAGCTCGCGGCGCTGCTAAAGCCCACACCGTGGTACGCACGGAGGCTTTATCTCGCGGTAGCAGCTGCTGCCATCGTCATCATCGGCATGGTCTTTTACATCCGCACGGCCACGCCACCGTTGATGGCGGCGAACGTCGCAGCTCTTGCTGGACCCTCCACGATTGCGAGCTCTCACATCGTACTGCGACGTCGCGGCAGTCCGCTCGATGCAGAAGTGACCTTGCCAAGTGCGGGTGAGGCGATCGAATTGCGCGTGCTGCCGGAATTCGTAGCAACGGACGCGCGCTATCGAGTCTCTCTGGCGCGGATCGACGATGATAGAAGGGAACAAATCTCGGCAATCGACCATCTGCCCGCAGGCGACGATGGCATGGTCACCATCTATCTCAACGCTCCGCGCATCGCGCCCGGCGACTACGAAGTAACGATCGCGAGCGATCAGGCCACCGCCGCCGACCGAACCAGCCGTTTCCACATTCGTGTGCGACCCGCTAGCAAGCGCACTGGGTGAGTTGCACTATCGCGCCTGCACCCGCACTTTGCTCGAGCTCTTGACCTCTTCCATCACGAAATAGGTGTGCGTCTGCTGAACACCTTTGATGCACGCGATGTGAGAGCTGAGCACGCTGCGATATTCCTTCATGTCGCGCACGCGGATCTTCAATAGATAGTCGAAACCGCCCGCCACCATGTGCGCCTCCTGCACGAACTCGAGGACTTCCATCGCCGTTCGGAAACGATCGAATACTTCGGGCGTCGTGCGATCGAGCGCCACCTGCACGTACGCGAGCAGATTCTGGCCAAGGTGCGCCGGCGACAGGTCGGCTCGATAGCCGACGATATAGCCGTGCTTCTCCAACCGACGCACCCGCTCGACACAGGGCGTCACGCTGATATGCAGCTCCCGGGCGAGCTGCGCCATGGACACCCGCCCGTCCTCCTGCAGCCGCGCGAGGATGCGCTGGTCGACCTTGTCCAGGACCATCCCCGCACTCGCGCCAGTTGATTTCACGAATTACACCCCACTTTTAGGTCGTTTCGACGGCTCCGACCGCAATACGCTAGTGCTTTCGCCCCAGTTACCACAAGCCCCGCGCCCAGCCCGGTCCAGCGTTTTTCACCCTCATGGTCGCCCAATCCTCCGCCATTCCCGTTGCCCCCTCGCTCGAGCAGCTCCGCGAGCAGATCCGGAGCGCCACGCTCCAGGACGAGGCCAGCTGCGTCAAAGCCCTGCTGAAAAGCTCGAACCTGTCGATCGACGCGCGGGCCCGCGCCAAGCAGCGGGCGGCGCAACTGGTCAGCGGCGCCCGGTCCCGGTCCCGTGAGCGGCCGCTGCTCGACTCGTTCCTGCAGCAGTTCGCGCTGTCCAACGAGGAAGGCGTCGCGCTGATGTGCCTGGCGGAGGGCTTGCTCCGCATTCCCGATGACGACACCGCGGACCGCCTGATCGCCGACAAGATCGCGGCCGGTAACTGGGCGGCTCACGCCGGTGCGTCCCATTCGACTTGGGTGAACGCATCCACCTGGGGCCTGATGCTCACCGGCCGATTGGTCGAGCCGCCGAAGCAGGCCCAGGAAGAGACAGCCTCGTGGCTGCAAGGCCTATCGCGCCGGATCAGTGCGCCGATGCTGCGCACGGCGTTTCGGCAGGCCATGCGGATCATCGGCGGCGAGTTCGTCGTCGGCCGCACGATCAAAGAGGCGCTGGAGCGCTCGGCCAAGACGCCCGAACTGTCGCTGTGCTCGTTCGACATGTTGGGTGAAGGCGCACGCACGTGGGCCGACGCCGAACGCTATCGCCAGTCGTATGAACAGGCGCTCGACGCCATCGGTTCGCAACGTAAGGGCACGCCGATCGACGAGCGCTCCAATCTGTCCGTAAAGCTGTCGGCGCTCGAGCCCAAATACGATCTGATGCACGAAGGCCTGGTCATGCAGCGCCTGGCACCGATCGTCAGGGATCTGGCCCGTCGCGCGGCGGCCGCCGACGTTGGTTTCACCATCGATGCCGAAGAAGCCGATCGTCTCGATCTGTCCTTGAACGTGTTCGAAGCACTGGCGCGCGACCCGCAGACGCAGTCGTGGCAAGGGCTTGGCATCGTCATCCAGGCTTACGGCAAGCGCGCGCCTTACGTGATCGAGTGGGTCGCTTCGCTGGCACGCGAAACCGGGCGTCGCATCTGCGTTCGCTTGGTGAAGGGCGCGTATTGGGACGCCGAGGTCAAGCGCGCTCAGGAACGCGGCCTCACGTCGTATCCAGTGTTCACGCGCAAGGTGTCCACCGACGTTTCCTATCTCGCCTGCACCGAGCGCCTGTTCAACCATCGCGATGTGATCTATCCGATGTTCGCAACTCACAACGCGCACACCATCGCCGCCGTGCTGGAATTGCGTCCGCCTGGAGCGAAGTTCGAGTTCCAGCGCCTGCATGGCATGGGCGCGCTGTTGCATGCCGAAGCCAAGCGCCAGATCGAAGGTTTCCCGCGCGTTCGCGCCTACGCGCCGGTCGGCCAGCACGAGGAGCTGTTGTCGTATCTCGTGCGCCGTTTGCTGGAGAACGGCGCGAACAGCTCGTTCGTCAACCGCTTCATGAATGAAAGCGTCCCCGTCGACACCGTAGTGGAGGATCCGATTGCAGTCCTGCAAGCGGCGCAGAGCATGACCAACCCGCACATTCCCTTGCCAAACAATCTGTACGGCGCGTCTCGTGAGAATTCCGCCGGCGTGGATTGGGGCAATCCTCAACAGTTGGCCGAGCAGATCGCCTCGCTGCAGACGTCCGGCGAGCTGCCGCATGCGGCGCCATCGACGCTGGCCGGCAAAATCGAATCGCCGCCTCATGAAGTGCGCAACCCGGCGAATCTCGCGGAGCTGGTCGGTCATGTGAGCGTCGCGACCAAGCAAGACATCGCACTCGCTTTCGACAAAGCCGGCCAGGCGCGCAAGGCGTGGGATGATGCCGGCGCGACGCATCGCGCGGTTTGTTTGGTGGCCGCGGCGGATAAGCTGCGCGCGCATCGCGCTGAATTGGTGAGATTGCTCGTCAAGGAAGCCGGCAAGACGCTGCCCGATGCGATTGCCGAAGTCCGCGAAGCGGAGGATTTCTGTCGCTACTACGCGGCGCAAGCTCGCGAGCACTTCGCCGAGCCGCTGGCACTGCCCGGCCCGACCGGCGAGGACAACAAGCTCAGTCTGCGCGGTCGCGGCGTGTTCGCATGCATCAGTCCGTGGAATTTCCCGCTCGCCATCTTCCTGGGCCAGGTGACTGCGGCGCTGGTCGCTGGCAATAGCGTCGTTGCCAAGCCGGCAGAATCTACGCCGCTGGTCGCTGCGCTGGCCGTGCGACTGTTGCACGAAGCCGGCGTGCCGCACGACGTGCTGCATTTCGTGCCGGCAGCCGGCAAGGTGTTTGGCGAGGTTGCTTTCAAACATCCGGCGCTGGGCGGCGTGTGCTTCACCGGTTCGACCTCGACTGCTCAGTTCATCAATCGTGCGCTCGCCGCGCGCGACGGCGCGATCGTGCCGCTGATCGCCGAGACCGGCGGCATCAATGCGATGATCGTCGACTCCTCGGCCCTGCTCGAACAAGTCGCCGACGATGTGCTCACCTCGGCCTTCACGTCCGCTGGCCAGCGTTGCTCGGCGTTGCGTTTGTTGTTCGTGCAGGAAGAGGTCGCGGATCGGCTCATCGAGCTGATTGCCGGCGGCATGAACGAGCTGCACATCGGCGATCCGTCGCAGCCGGCCACCGACGTCGGTCCGGTCATCAACAAGAGCGCCGCGTCGAAGCTCGAGGACTACAGCAAGAAGGTAACGCAACGAGGTGTGAAGGTGCTCAAGCAGTGCGACCTGAATCAGGTGCGCACCGAGGGCAGCTACTTTGCGCCGCGCATGCTCGAGCTCAACAACGCTCGGGAGCTGACCAGTGAAGAGTTCGGCCCGATCCTGCACGTCGTTCGCTACCAGCGCGACAAACTCGATAGCGACGTGCTCGCAGCGATTCGCGAAGCTGGCTACGGCCTGACGCTCGGCGTCCACACTCGCATCGAAAGCGTGTGGCAGGAAATCGTCGCCGAGGCCGCGGTCGGCAACATTTATATCAACCGCAACATGATCGGCGCGGTCGTCGGTGTGCAACCGTTCGGCGGCGAAGGCTTGTCAGGGACCGGCCCGAAGGCCGGCGGCCCGCACTACCTGTTCCGTTTCGCGACCGAGCGCACCCTCACCGTGAATACAGTCGCGACTGGCGGCAACGCTCGCTTGCTGTCACTCGGCTCCTGAACCCCCTCGGCGACGCACGTCGCCGCTTTTTGGGCGGCAGCTCACTCGAGCTGCCGCCCATATGTTTCACGGATCTGTCGCTGGGTTTGCTCGTGCGTTTGACAGCGACAGCGGGCCTCACTCGCACCGTTGGTCGTGCAGATCTGCACATTGCAGGGCGGCGCGGATTGAACCCGCTGAATGAAATTCGCCGGGGTGGTACACCCCGCCAGGCCCACCCCCAGTAAAACTGACATTACATAGAGCTGCTTCTTGAAAGCCATCGGACTCACCTCGTCGATCAGGTGAGTTCCGAATAATCAGACGCCGCTGTCAGACCCAGCGGAATGTGATGATGCGACGGCCGGTGGGACGAGCGTCCGAAGGCCGTGACCAGTCCATTCGTCATTCATCGCGCTGGCGTGTCGGTTCGTCGCAGCGTCGCGGCGGACACAGAACCATCGGGCCGATAATGCCCCCGCACCGTCACCGCATTACAAGGAACGATAGCAGTGAGAAGCAGCCCAACGTGCGTAGTCGTTCTGGCCCTCACGATGCTGCTGGGATCGCTCGATAGCAGCGCTGCAACACCCCAGCCGCGCTCGCCGCTGGTTCAATCGGTCGACATTCAGATTCCATCGCCGCCGATGCCCGTGACCATCGCCGGCCGCAAGCACCTTGCGTACGAATTGCACATCACAAATTTTCGCCCCTTCGACGTGGAACTGCTGCAAGTCGAGATCTTCGATGCTGGCAACAGCAACCTCCTGGCGAGATTCAGCGATGCGCAGCTCGCCCAACAACTCGCCCGCGTGGGTCCGCGAGCGGAAGGTTCTGAACGACGGCGTGTTGTGGCCGGCGGACGTACGATTCTATATGTGTGGTTGCCGCTCGATGCCGGCACCCCGGTCAAGCTCGAGCATGGCATCGAGTTCGCGGTGCTGCGACCTTCCGGTCGTGAGCGAGCATCGGTTGCTAACGTGAGCTGCCAGGTGCGCAACGAACAGCCCCTCGTTCTGACCGCGCCGGTACGCGGTGGCCCGTGGGTTGCGCTGTACGACCCGATGATGATCGGCGGCCATCGAACCTCCATTTACACGTTCGATGGCCGTGCGCGTATTCCGGCTCGCTTCGCAATCGATTGGGTGAAACTGGCGGACGATGCGACGCATGCGCACGGCGATGCCTCTGTCTCAGCGAACTGGCACGGCTACGGATCCGAAGTGCTCGCCGTCGCCGATGGCACGATCATCGATGCTGCCGACGACCTGTCGGAGGGAGCAACGATATCCGCAGCAACCGGGCAAATCGCGCTGGAGAACGCTAGCGGCAACTACGTGATATTGGACCTCGGCCGCGGTCGCTATGCGTTCTACGAGCATCTCAAGCATGGCAGCATCAAGGTGAAGCGTGGCGATCGCGTCCAACGCGGCGCTGTCATCGCGTTGCTTGGCAACTCCGGCAGCAGCTCATCCGGACCGCATCTTCATTTCCACGTTGCCGACGCGGCCACAGAGCTGGCGGCCGAGGGCATTCCCTATGTGTTCGATGATTTCGAGGTGCTGGGCGCTTATTCCGGCATCGAAACATACCAATCTGGCCAACGCTGGCAGCCCGTTGCAACCGGGACAGGCAAACGCCGCGCTGAGCTGCCTGCCGCGAACACCGTGATAACCTTTCCGTAGCCCTTATCCCAGCGACTTCACCAGCGCGCCATTCACACGCACATTTTCCAGGCGCACGCTGCGTGTGTACTTCACAGTACTGGGCTGCGTGACTTCGTTGAACTCACAATCTCTGAGAGTGATGTCGTCCACGGGCGCCTTGGGCAATCCTTGGGAGTCCAGCACTCGCCCGGCCTTTGCGACCCGCATCCGTTCAACCACTATGTTACGCAGCCTCGGAGTGAATGCACCGTTCGCGCCCTCCTCGTAGTTGAAGTCGCACGTGATCGCCGCACGCCCGACCTGCCCCACGTCGATGTCACGATAATAGAAGTTCTCCAGCAGCCCGCCACGCAACGCGTTGTTCTTGAATCGGATCGCATACCAAAGATCCGGGCTGTCCATGTGACACTGCTCGGCGAAGACCCAACGCGCGCCGCCCGAAATCTGGCTGCCCACGACCACTCCGCCATGCCCCGCCTTCATCCGGCAATTGCGAATCAGAATGTTCTGTGAGGGCACATTGAGCCGCCGCCCGTCGGCGTTGCGCCCTGAATTCACGGCGATGCAGTCATCGCCCGTGTCGAACGAGCAGTCCTCGATGAGCATGTGATCCACCGACTCCGGATCGATGCCGTCATTGTTCGGCCCGTGCCCGAACACATCCACGCCGCGCACGGTCACATTCCGACATAGCACCGGATGAATGTTCCAGAACGGCGAGTTGCGCACACGAACGCCTTCGATGAGCACGTTCTCGCAACGATAAGGCTGGATGAACGGCGGACGCAGATATCTGCCCGCACCGAAAGCACGCTTCTCCGGCGGCACACCGGCCTCGGCCATATTGAAGAGTTCGGTGCGCGCCTCGAGCTGCGTGGGCATGCCTTCAACCCAGCCATGATCGATGGTGCCACCCCAGCGCCCTTTCCACGGCCACCAATGCTCGGCGCTTCCCTGGCCATCCAACGTGCCCTTGCCGGTGATGGCTATGTTCTTCTGCTCGAAGGCATAAATGAGCGGCGAATAGTTCATGAGCTCCATGCCCTCCCAGCGCGTGAACACCAGCGGGTAGCTCGCCGGGTTCGTGTCGAAGCACAGCGTCGCGCCGGCGGCGACATGCAATTCGACGTTGCTTTTGAGATGAATCGCCCCGGTGAGGAATTTGCCAGCCGGCACCAGCACTCGCCCGCCGCCGGCCGCGACGCAGGCTGCAATCGCCTTCGCGATCATCGCGGTGTTCAGGGTCGTGGCATCGGCCACCGCGCCGAATTTGGTGATGTCGAAGACGCGATCCGGAAAAGTCGGCGGCCGAACGTTGCGCGCGATGTCGGCCGCTCGTTCCCAGGCTTCCTGCGACTTGGTCGCCGCGGGCAGCTTGCCTGAGGCCACCAGGGTAACGGCGCCGGCTCCAGCCACAAAGGTCCGTCGATTCATCGATGCACTCATTCGTTCCTTCCCAATGAATGTGCCGTGATCTTCACATACCGCGACCAGGACGATGCGATGGTATACGATATAACACCATGAAAGTCATTGCCGTCGTCTCGCTCGCAGGGCTGTTAGCCGCCCCCCTGGCTGACGCATCGGATCCATCGACACTGCGTCGCTCGCTATCACTGCGCGACGATTGGATGTATCTCACTCGTGACATTGCCGAGCCCGCGCAATGGACTCATGAAGGCAAGCGGCTTCACTATCGCAAGACGGTCGAGGGCGGCTTCGCTTTCGTTGAAATCGATGCGCGCACACTGAAGCGACGCGCGCCTTTCGACGCGGAAAAGCTGGCTGTCGCGCTGAGCGACGCGACCAGGCAGAGCTATCAACCGCTGCGCCTGCCATTCGAGACATTCGAATATGCCGACGAGAACCGTGCGATCACCGTGACGATCGCAGACGAGCGTTGGACCTGCGGCATCGTGAACTACGCGTGCCACAAAGCCGAACCCGCGGACACCAATCGCCCACGCGCCTTCGGCGTGGTCCGCGACTTGGAAGCGCCGGCGGACAATCGTCCGCGCAAATCGCCGGACGGGCAGTGGGAGGCACTTGTCGAAGATGACAATGTCATCGTCCGCGCCGTGGGCTCGAAGGATGCGATCGCACTCAGCACCGACGGCACGCCTGGCAACTTCTACGATCCAGAGACGCTCGCATGGTCGCCCGATTCGACCCGTCTCGTCGCCTATCGCGTGCGACCGGGCTTTCGTCGAATCGTCACTCGGATCGCGGTGTCGCCGTCGAATCAGCTGCAACCCGCGCTGCGCACGCAGCTGTATCCCAAGCCTGGCGACCCGGTCGACATCGAGCAGCCGGTCTTGTTTCATGTTGCCGAACGCCGTCGGCTCGACATCGGCAACGCCCTGTTTGCCAATCCCTATGAGATGTCCCAGCCCGAGTGGCGCAAGGACGGCCGCACCTTTGTCTTCGACTATGAGCGACGCGGCCACGGTCAGGCACGAGTGATCGAGGTCGATGGCCAGAGCGGCGCACCGAAGGCTGTGATTACGGAAGACGCGCAGACCTTTGTTTATGCAGACCGCCGCTTTCGACACGACGTCGGCGACGACGCGCGCGAGATCGTTTGGATCTCCGAGCGCGATGGCTGGCGACACCTGTATCTGGTCGATTCCGCGACTGGCACAGCGAAACAAATCACCCGTGGATCCTGGATCGTGCGCGACGTGCTCAAGGTGGACGATGCACAGCGACGCATCTGGTTTTCGGCGAGCGGCATGGATGCGGGGAAGGATCCATATTTCAAACACGTGTTTCGGGTCGACTTCGATGGCACCCATCTCACCCGCTTGACCACCGCCGACGCCACGCACGAAGTGCGCCTTGCCCCCGACCTGTCCGCCTATGTCGACACCTATTCGCGCGTGGACATGCCGACCGTCTCAGAGCTTCGCCGTGCGGACGGCACGCTGATTGCGACGCTCGAACGTGGCGATATCTCGCGCTTGACCTCCGCCGGATGGCGGGCGCCCGAGCCGTTCGTGGCAAAGGGACGCGACGGCACGACTGATATCTGGGGCCTGATCGTGCGCCCGCGCGACTACGACCCCGCCAGGGAATATCCGGTGCTCGAAAACATCTACGCCGGCCCGCACGACAGCTTTGTGCCGAAGAGCTTCTGGCCGTTCGGCTTCCATTCGGGCGGCGACAAGGTGATCGGCATGCAAGCTCAGGCCGATCTCGGCTTCATCGTCGTGCAGATCGATGGCATGGGGACCGCGAATCGCTCCAAGGCTTTTCATGACGTCGCCTGGAAGAATCTCGCCGACTCAGGGTTTCCCGATCGCATTCTCTGGCACAAAGCGCTGGCCGCTCGCGATCCCTCCTATGACATCGGCCGCCTCGGCATCTACGGCGCCTCGGCCGGTGGGCAGAGCGCCCTCAATGCGTTGCTGTTTCATCCTGAGTTCTACAAGGCCGCCGTTGCCTATGCGGGTTGCTACGACAACCGGATGGACAAGATCAGCTGGAACGAGCAATGGCTCGGCTGGCCAGTCGATGCGAGCTACGCAGCCGCATCCGGTGTCGACCACGCCGCCAGGCTGCAAGGTCAGCTGTTGTTGATCGTCGGCGAGCAGGACTCGAATGTGGATCCCGCCTCCACGCTGCAGGTCGTGGATGCGCTGATCAAAGCCGATAAGGACTTCGAGCTGTTGGTGGTGCCTGGTGGCGAGCACAGCGTGGGCAGATCGACGGGACCGATCCCGTACGTGCAACGACGTCAGTTTGAGTTCTTCATGCGGACGCTGCGGGCCCCGCCGGGCCAGATGCTCGAGAGCAGTCTGAGTCCCTAGCGCGGTGCGAACACGGATCGAGGAGTAATGGTGGCCGGGGTCGGAATCGAACCAACGACACGCGGATTTTCAGTCCGCTGCTCTACCAACTGAGCTACCCGGCCATCTGGGGTGCCCCGGACAAAGTCGGGGGTCTTGAGAGGTGGCTTCGGCGACATGCGCCGGAGCGGGCGCGTATTAGAGCGGGGGCTTGGCAAGGCGTCAAGGAAAACGAGTGTCCGGGGGCAAATCCGGCCCCCGCCCGATACCCGGATGGCCGCCGGGGCCGGCTCTGGGCCACAAATGCGCACGGAAATGCCGGCGGGGGCTGTCAGGTTTGGGGCTCTATACTCTCCCGCTCGCGCAGTCGCGGCTAACCCCTCGGTTTGCTTGGGTTTGCAACTTTTCGGTGCGATCGGGCGTTGTTTGCGGCGACTCCTTGGACAAGGATGCGCAACCCGGCAGACATCCAGGTCACATATATAAGGAGTCCATTCATGGCAGCGGTCTATCCGGCAGCCACTCCCGTCATCGATCGCTCCCACGAACCCCTGGCTTGCCGCTATACCCGCATCCGCGAGGCGTCGCTGGCGATTTGCAGCCCGCTGGAAATCGAGGACTACGTGGTCCAGAGCATGCCGGACGCCAGTCCGGCGAAGTGGCACCTGGCACACACCAGCTGGTTCTTCGAGCAATTCCTGTTGCGCCCCTTGCTGTCCGGCTATCAGCCGTTTCAAGCCGGGTTCGAGTACCTGTTCAATTCCTACTACCAGACCGTAGGTCCCATGCACCTGCGACCGGAGCGCGGATTGCTCACGCGCCCCTCGGTCAAGGAGGTGCTCGCGTATCGCCAGCACGTCGATGAGCACATGCTGAAGCTGCTCGATTCGCGCAGCGACGACGACGATCACCTCGAGCCGCTGGCGACGCTGGGCATGAACCACGAGCAGCAGCACCAGGAATTGATGTTCACGGACATCAAGCACCTGTTCTCGAAGAATCCCCTGCTGCCCGCCTACACCCGCAAGCCGCAACCAGCGACCGAAGTACGCAACTCGGCGCCGCTGCAATTCCTGACGTTCGAAGGCGGCGTGCGCGAGATTGGTGCGACCGGCAAGCACTTTTGTTTCGACAATGAGACCCCACGTCATCGCACATTGGTGGAACCGTACGCGCTCAGCGATCGCCTGGTCGCCAATGGCGAGTATCTGGAGTTCATTCGCGACGGCGGCTATCGCCGCGCTGAATTCTGGTTGTCGGACGGTTGGAGCACGGTGAATCAGGAAGGCTGGACGCGGCCGCTCTACTGGGCGCCGTCGCTCGACGCTGAATTCACATTGCGCGGACTGCAGCCCTTGGACCCGTCGGCACCGGTGTCTCACTTGAGCTACTACGAAGCGGACGCGTTCGCCCGTTGGGCCAATGCGCGCCTGCCGACTGAAGCCGAATGGGAGCTCGCCGCCGAATCGTTGCCCCCGCGTGGCAACCTGTTGAGTGGAAACTTTTTGAAGAGCGACCCGCTCAAACCTTTGCCTGCCGGCGATCAGCCAGGCTTGAAACAAATGTTTGGCGATGTGTGGGAATGGACCGCATCTCCGTATGTCGCGTATCCCGGCTATCGGCCCGTGAAGGGCGCGCTCGGCGAGTACAACGGCAAGTTCATGTGCAGTCAGCTGGTCCTGCGCGGCGGCTCGTGTGTGACACCGGCAGATCACGTGCGCGCAGCCTATCGGAATTTCTTTTATCCCCAGGCTCGTTGGCAGTTCATGGGTGTGCGCCTGGCGCGCGACCTGTAACCGAAGGAAGAACGATGGCAAAGCATCCGAGTACCGTTCCCGCCAAATCCACGCAGGACGCACTGACCAATGACGTGTTGGATGGGCTGAAAAAGGAGCCCAAGGAACTCTCGCCGGTGTGGTTCTATGACGAGCTGGGCTCGTTCCTGTTCGACAACATCTGCGAGCTGCCCGAGTACTACATCACGCGCACCGAGCTGCAAATCATGCACGGCCATGCGACCGAGATGGCGCAGTACATCGGTCCGGAAGCTGCATTGATCGAGTTCGGCAGCGGCACCAGCTTGAAAAAAACCCGGTTGCTGCTGGATCGGCTGGAGCATCCGCTGGCGTACGTGCCGGTCGACATTTCGCGTGAACATTTGTTTACAGCGGCAGGCACTCTCGCGAAGGATTACCCGCATCTGCACATCGTGCCGGTATTGCGCCGACTTTCACGCAGAAATTTTTTCGAGCTTGCCGCAAATTTCATTCCGTGCGGCGGAGCGTCGCATCGTTTATTTCCCGGGCTCGACGCTTGGCAATTTCGACCGCAGGCAGGCGCGTGCTTTGCTGAGTCGAATGCGCGATCTGGTCGGCAAGAATGGCGCGG
>NZ_LSRW01000011.1:0-55538 GCF_003104955.1 Steroidobacter cummioxidans
GCAGCGTCAGATGTGTATAAGAGAAGTGTACGGCACCGAGGCTGCAATCTGCTTCCACTGGTTCTGCACGCCGCCGCCAAGAGAGGTTTTGCAGGGGAAGAGAAAAGCGCGAGTGTGCGCTCTACCGCTCTACCGCTCTGCCGAATGCAACCGACGTCTCAGCGGTGGCTGTCGGGGGGAAGTGTCCTCCCGGCAAATGGATCCATCCAGGGATGGTGGTCCATTAGCAGCCACATGGGCTCGGCGGTGTCTTTCAGCGAAGCACGGCTTCGCTCCGCCGAGCGGGTGTACATGGATGTACACCCTGGGCTTGCGCGGAGCAGGACTGCGCAGCGCAATGTGCAGCAAAGTCGCGCGCGTTAGCGCGAGCGAAGCGGAGCGACGGCGTGTGTCGCGGTGCCGGGAGGACACTTCCCCCCGACAGCCGCCGCAAGCCACAACGCGGCTCTTAACTCTTAATCGAGCTCGACGATGCAATCGATCTCAACGTTCGCATTCTTCGGCAGCGCCGCCACCTGCACCGTCACTCGCGACGGATAAGGCTCGCTGAAATACTCCGCCATGATCTTGTTCAGCGTCGGAAAGATGCCGAAGTCGAGAATAAATACCGTCGCCCGCGTGACGTGCGAGAAATTTCCACCGGCCGCCGTGACGATCGCTTTCAGGTTGTCGAACACACGTCGGATTTCGACCTCGATCGAGCTGTTCTGCAGCTCGCCCGTGGTCGGATCGAGCGCGATCTGACCGGACACGTAGACGGTCTTGCCGACCTTCACGGCCTGGGAATAGGTGCCGATGGCCTTGGGAGCGTTCGGAGTCGAGATGATTTCGCGCGCCATGATGGTCCAACCGTTGCTGACGAGAAGCGCGGATTTTGCGCGTGTTCGCGCGCAATGGCCACCCGACTAGGCGATGACGCGCGTTACGCGAAGCACTTCCGGCATCTTGCGCAGATTCTTGATCACGTGCGCCAGATGCTTACGGTTGCGCACCTGCAGATCGAAGATCAGCGTCGATGCGTCGCCGTCGCGCTCGTCGACCGCGACATGCTCGATGTTGGTCTCCGTGGTCGCGATATTCGATGCAATCGCCGCGAGCACGCCCATGCGATTCGCCACGTCGATACGCACTTCGACGTTGAACAGGCGATCCACATTCGGCTGCCACGTAACCGTGAGCCACTTGTCCGGCTGCTTGCGGTAGTTGCGCAGATTGCCGCAGGCCTCGCGATGGATCACGACGCCTCGGCCGCTCGACAGATACGCCATGATCGGATCGTTCGGGATCGGGAAGCAGCAGCGCGCGTAGCTGACCACCATGCCCTCGGTGCCCGCAATTGCGAGCGGCTCGGCGTGCGTGGTCGTTTCCGGCTGATGGCTGCCGTCCGCGGGCAGCAAGCGACGCGCGACCAGCGCAGCCAGTCGTTCGCCGAGGCCGATCTTTTCGAGCAGCTCGTCCGGTGTCTTTAGATTGAGCTCCACGGCGACCGCCTGCAGGCGCTCCTCGGGAATCTTCTTCAACACCAGCGACACGTCCTGCAGCGCCTGGCTCAGCATGCGCTTGCCCAGCTCGATCGCTTCGCTGTGTTTCAAACCCTTCAAGTAGTGACGAATTGCCGCGCGCGCCTTCGCAGTCACGACAAAGTTCACCCACGCTGGATTTGGCGTCGCGCCTTTCGCGGTGATGATCTCTACCGTCTGGCCGTTACGCAGCGGCGTGCGCAGAGGTACGAGGCGTCGATCGACCTTCGCGGCGACGCAGTGATTGCCGATGTCCGTATGCACGGAATATGCGAAGTCCACCGCAGTGGCGTTACGCGGCAGACGGCGAATCTCACCGCGCGGCGTAAATACGTACACCTTGTCCGGGAACAGGTCGAGCTTGACGCTCTCCATGAATTCTTCGGCGGAGTTGCCACTGTGGGGCATCTCCATCAAATGCTGCAGCCACTCGCTCGCGCGGTCGCGATATGCGCGGCCCGCGTCGTTGGCATCTTCACCGGTCTTGTATTGCCAGTGCGCAGCAATGCCCGACTCGGCGATGCGATGCATGTCTTCGGTGCGGATCTGCACTTCGATGGGCATGCCGTTCGGACCGAACAGCGTCGTATGTAACGACTGGTAGCCGTTGATGCGCGGGATCGCGATGTAGTCTTTGAAGCGTCCCGGCATCGGTCGATACAGGCCGTGCACGATACCGAGCACGCGATAACACGTGTCGATCGAGTCTACGACGATGCGGAAGCCGAACATGTCGACGATCGACGCCAGCGGGATGCGTTTACGGCGCATCTTTTGATAGATGCTGTAGAGGTGCTTCTCGCGGCCTTCCACACGGCCTTTGATCTGCGCCTTCCCCAGCGCCGTGCGCAGGTTGTCCGCGATCTTGCCGACGAACTGTTTCTGATTGCCGCGCGCCTTTTTCAGCGCCTTCTCGATGATGCGATGACGGCCGGGATACAGCGCTTTGAAGCCCAGCTCTTCCAGCTCGGACTTCACGGTGTGAATGCCGAGGCGGTTCGCGATCGGCGCGTAAATCTCCAGTGTCTCGCGCGCTACTGTGCGCCGTTTCGCCGGCGGTACCGAGCCGAGCGTTCGCATGTTATGCGTGCGGTCGGCGAGCTTGACCATGATCACGCGAATGTCGCGGACCATCGCGAGCAGCATCTTGCGGAAGCTTTCCGCCTGCGCCTCGGCGCGGCTGCGGAACTGAATGTGGTCCAACTTTGAGACCCCATCCACCAATTCCGCGACATCGGCACCGAAGCGCTCGGCAATCTCGTCCTTGGCAGTGGGGGTGTCCTCGATCACGTCATGCAGGATGGCCGCCACAATGGTCGGCGCGTCCAGATGCAAGTCGGCGAGGATGTGAGCGACAGCGACCGGATGCGCGATGTACGGCTCACCGCTCAGGCGCTTTTGGCCCTCGTGGGCCTCGGCGCCGAATTCATAAGCATCGCGGATCCGGTCGACCTGCGCGGGCGGCAGGTAGGTCTCCAGCTTATTGAGCAGCTGGTTGACCCCGATCGAGCGTCTTCCGGTAGGTAACAGGTTAAGGATGGAAGACGCGTAGTCCATAAGCTGAAGCTGGGGACTTTAAGACGTGACTCAATCTCCGAGGCCGAGATGAGGCGCGCGCAGCTCGCCCGACATGCCTGCCATATCCGGCTCGGGCATCAGTTCAGGCTGCGGGCGCTGCTCGGCTTCCTCGAGGATCTCGGGGCCGATGTGACCGGCGGCGATTTCGCGCAGCGCGACCACGGTGGGCTTGTCGTTCTCCCACTCCACCGTCGCCTCGGCGCCGTTGGCCAGCTTGCGGGCGCGCTTCGCGGCGACCAACACCAGCTGGAACAGGTTCGGGATGTTGTGGAGCGAGTCTTCGACGGTGATACGAGCCATGGAAACCTCTGGCGGATCGCAAAGCTGGGGGGATTGGCTGGGCAGTATACCCGAGGCAGTGCCCAGAGAAGCCACTTCGGGTACCATACCGCGCCCCGCCGGCCGGGGTACCTCAGACATTCTGGCAATAGTGCGCCGGTAAGAAGCGGAGAGAGTGGGTTATGACGTTTCGATTGAGCCCGGTAACGGTGCTTGGCCTGGGCTTGCTGGCTGCTGTGTCCCTGTCGTCGACCGCGAGTGCGGCTGATGCCGCCAAAGGCAAAGTCCTGGCTTATACCTGCCACGGCTGCCATGGCGTTCCAGACTATAAGAATGCTTACCCGAACTACCGTGTGCCGAAACTGGGCGGCCAGAACGAGGCTTACCTGGTCAGCGCGCTGAACGCCTACGCCAAGGGCGAGCGTCCGCACCCCACCATGCACGCACAGGCCGCGACCCTGACCGATGAGGAAAAGGCCGATATCGCCGCGTTCCTGAGCGCGGGCGGCGGCATTCCGAGCAAGGATGTCGTGGGCACTCCGCCGCCGGCCACGCAGACCTGCGTCGCCTGCCACGGCGCCGACGGCGCCAAGACCGTGGCCCCGGATTATCCGAAGCTGGCCGGCCAGCCGGCCGACTACATCGTGCACGCGCTCAAGGACTACAAGAGCGGCAAGCGCAAGAACCCGATCATGGCCGGCATCATCAGCGGCGTGGAAGAGAAGGATTTCCAGGCGATCGCCGACTTCTTCTCCAAGCAGCAGGCGGTGTGCACGACCGATCAGGTTCGCGATCTCGGCAAGTGCGCCAGCAAGTAAGCGCCACTCGCTGCAGCTGATTCCTCGATCGACGACCACGCGCGGGAGCGACCACACATGCAGAGCTTTCGCGCGTTTCGCGTCCATCAGGAGGGCGGCAAGATCGTCTCGCGCCTGGAGACGATCGGACTGAACGATCTCGCCGAGGGCGAGGTCGTCGTCAAAGTCCGCTACTCCACCATCAACTACAAGGACGCGCTCGCCGCGACCGGCGCCGGCAAGATCCTGCGGCGCTATCCACTGGTCGGCGGCATCGACCTGTCGGGCGAAGTGGTCTCCTCCAGCGATCCGCAATTCCAGCCGGGCCAGAAAGTGCTGGTCACCGGCAGCGAGTTGTCGGAAACCCGCGATGGCGGCTATGCCGAGTACGCTCGTTTGAAGAGCGATTCGGTGGTGCCGATTCCGGCCGGTCTGGATGAGTTCCAGGCCATGGCGATTGGCACCGCCGGCTACACCGCCGCGCTCGCCGTGCATCGCATGGAACAGAACGGACAACAGCCGGACGATGGCGAGATCGTCGTAACCGGCGCCACCGGCGGCGTCGGTAGCATCGCTGTCGATATGCTGGCCGGGCGCGGCTATCGCGTCGTCGCCGTCACCGGTAAACAAGCTTCCGTCGATTATTTGCAACGTCTCGGCGCCGCGCGTGTGCTGCTTCGGGATCAGATCAACACCGGCTCGCGTCCGTTGGAAGAGGCGCAGTTTGCCGGCGCCATCGACAATGTCGGCGGCGAATTGCTCACCTGGCTGACCCGTACCACCAGGTTCTGGGGCAACATCGCCAGCATCGGCCTGGCCGCCAGCCCCGAGCTGAAGACCACCGTGATGCCGTTCATCCTGCGCGGCGTGAGCTTGCTCGGAATCAATTCTGTATACACACCGCGCCCGCTGCGCCTGCAGGTCTGGCAGCGGCTCGCGACCGACCTCAAGCCGCGTCATCTCGACAGTATCGTGACGCGTACGATCGCGTTCGAGCAGCTGCCGGGCGCGTTCGACGAGTACTTGAAAGCGGGTGTCACCGGCCGCACGGTCGTGCGCATCGCAGGTTGAGGTTGAGCGCTGCCGATGAGCGACCCCACTCTCATTGCCGGTGCGGCTCAGCTGGGTATCGAGCTGACCGACGCCCAGGCGCAACAGCTGATCCGTCTGCTCGACGAGCTGAACGACTGGAATCAGCGGATGAATCTCACCGCGATCCGCGAGCGCTCCGCGCAGATCACCAAGCATTTGCTGGACAGCTTGTCCGTGCAGCCGTTCCTGCACGGCGAGCGAGTGCTCGATGTAGGTACGGGGGCGGGTTTTCCCGGCCTGCCGCTCGCCATCGTCAACCCATCGAAGCAGTTCATGCTGCTCGACTCCACCGCCAAGAAACTCAAGTTCATAGAACATGTCGCGGCGTCGCTGCAGTTGCCGAATGTGCAAACCGTGCATACTCGCGCGGAAAATTTCCGCCCGGCGCAGCGATTCGATATCGTGCTGTCACGTGCGGTCGGGCCGGTAGAGCAATTCGTCAAATGGGCCGGTCATCTGTGTGTCGGCGGCGGGCGACTGCTGGCGATGAAGGGCCGGTATCCGGAGGGCGAGCTCGCCAAGTTGCCCAGCGGCTGGAAACTGGCGGCGGTCCATCGACTTAATGTGCCCACTCTGGACGAAGAGCGGCATCTTGTGGAAATCTGCCGCAACCACGACCGGCTCTAGCGCCAGGGCTGGCGGACCTGCCCCTACCTGGCTCGAAGATTTACCGTGCAGATTCAGTGTTGTGCCGATTGTGTGACTCACTAACGGACTGGTCCCATTCATTATTCCATGCATCGCATTCTCGCCATCACCAACCAGAAAGGCGGCGTCGGCAAGACCACGACGAGCGTCAATCTGGCCGCATCCCTGGCGGCGACCAAGCGGCGCGTGTTGTTGATCGATATCGATCCGCAGGGCAACGCCACCATGGGCTGCGGCATCGACAAGCGCGCCGTAGAGCGGTCAACCACTGACGTGCTGCTCGGAGACAGCGACGCGGCCTCGGCGATGCTCACCGTGGACTATGCGGATTTCAAAGTGATGCCGGCCAATCAGGATCTGGTCGCGGCCGATGTCCAGATGATGGGCAAGGCCGGTTGCGAATCCCGCCTGCGAGACGCGCTGCAGCCGGTGATGTCGGAATTCGACATCGTGCTGATCGATTGTCCGCCGGCGCTGAACATGCTGACGGTGAACGCGCTGGTCGCGGCCGAGGGCGTGCTGATTCCGATGCAATGTGAGTATTACGCGCTCGAAGGGCTCTCCGCCCTGATCAACACGATCGAAGAGATCAAGGCCGGCCCCAATCCGAAGCTGGAGATCGGCGGCATCCTGCGCACCATGTTCGACCCGCGTAACAATCTGGCGAACGAAGTGTCGCAACAGCTGATCGAGCACTTTGGCGACAAGGTGTTCCGCTCCATCATTCCCCGCAACGTACGGCTCGCGGAAGCACCGAGCTTCGGTAAGCCGGCGCTGCACTACGACAAAGAATCGCGCGGTGCGCTGGCTTATCTGGCGCTGGCCGGTGAAATGATTCGTCGAGAGGAAGAAACATTCAACGTGGCGCCGCCCGCCGCCGATGCGGTCGCGTCATAGTGACGAATTATGACAATGGCGAATAAACAACCCCGTCTCAGCCGAGGGCTGGGTGCCCTGATGGGCCAGCCTGCCGCAGCCGCATCTCCTGCCGCCGCTGCCGTGGTGACGGCGCTGCGTCCGGTCGACGAAGAGTTGCGCAAGCTGCCGGTGGATTTGTTACGGCGGGGCAAGTATCAGCCGCGCATCGATCTGCGTCAGGAAACATTGCAGGAGCTGGCCGATTCGATCAAAGCGCAGGGTGTGGTGCAGCCCATCGTGGTGCGTCCGATCAATGCCGATGGCTCGTATGCGAGCAATCCGGCCGAGAATCCGGCCGAGCAGCACTACGAGATCATCGCCGGCGAGCGTCGCTGGCGCGCTGCCCAACTCGCCGGTCTGCATGAGATTCCCGCGGTCATTCGCCGCGTGCCCGATGAAGCAGCCATCGCGATGGCGCTCATCGAAAACATTCAGCGCGAGAATCTGAATCCGCTGGAAGAGGCGCGCGCCCTGCAGCGCCTGATCACTGAATTCGAGATGACGCATGCGACTGCGGCCGAGGCCGTCGGCCGTTCACGCAGCGCGGTGAGCAATCTGTTGCGCTTGCTCGATCTGGGTGAAGACGCCAGCAGACTGGTCGAGCATCGCGAGCTCGACATGGGACACGCGCGCGCCTTGCTCACGATCGAGAACAAACGTCAGCAGGCCGACGTAGCGTCCCAAGTCGCACAACAGAAGCTGTCGGTCCGCGAGACCGAAGCATTGGTGAAACGGTTGCAGTCGTCGCCGTCGTCGAGCGCGCATGATGCTGCGACGCGGGCCGATCCGAACATCCGCAAGCTCGAGGCAGAATTGAGCGAAAAGCTGGGGGCGAAAGTGCAGGTTCAGCACGCCTCGTCCGGCAAGGGCAAGCTGGTTATCAGTTATCATACGCTCGAAGAGCTCGACGGCATCCTCGAGCACATCCGTTAAAGCGGCGCCGCCACCCACCACGCCTCGCCATCAGCAAGACCAGGTAAGGTTCATGATTCGGCGTTTCAGGGAAGTCCGTTCGCGGGAGGTCCGTTCAAAATGCGAACGGCGCCAGTGCTGAGCAGCGCGGCGCCGCGCACCCTGACCGCTCCAATTCCGTGTGCGTTGCTGCTGGCGTTTATCACAGTTTGCTGTGCCACCGCGCACGCCGAACTGGTGATCGATGGGCACATCGACGAGCCCGAGTGGCAGGGCGCCGTCACTTGCAAAGACTGGCAGCGCACCTTGCCGTTTGCGCGTGACGAGCCTCGTTACGGCAACCAGCTGCACCTGCTTTCCACCGAACGAGGCCTGGCCGCGGCGTTCATCCTCGATCAGCCGCCCAACGAACGACGCATCAAGCCGCGCACGCCGCGCGATTCGGATCGGTTGATCGGCGACACGGTCTCGCTGATGGTGGATTTCGATGCCAACGCGCAGATCGGCTACGAATTCACGGTCGGCCTGGGCGGCGGCATTCGCGACGGTTTGATCACCAATCAAAACAAGTTCGATCGCGACTGGGACGGGGCCTGGCAACACGCCGTCTACGAAACCGACCAGCAGTGGTTCGTGGAAATATTCATTCCCTGGTCCAGCATCAGCATGCGCGACTCGCGTGCCGAGACGCGCACCATCGGCGTGTATGGCACCCGCTATCTCTACGATCGCGGTGAGCGTTATTCCTGCCCGGGCATCACTAGCGAAGCGGCGGTGTTTCTTGCCGATTTCCAACGCGTGGAAATCTCCCAGCACGCTTCGGTAGGCAGCCTGGACGTGGTGCCGTACGGCACGGCGATCTCCGATTTTCTCGATGAGCACACGCGCTTCAAGGTCGGCGCCGACATCAATTGGAAAGCGTCGCCGAACCTGTGGCTGTCGGCGACGCTCAATCCCGACTTCGGCCAGGTAGAGAGCGATGAGCTGGTGGTGAATTTTTCGGCCATTGAGGTCGTGTTCACCGACAAGCGGCCGTTCTTTACCGAGAACCAGGGCATTTTCGATCTGCGCACGCCGACCAACGGCCAGCTCGTTTACACCAGACGCATCGGCGCAGCCGTCGACGATGGCAGTGCTGCGTTATCCGACATCGATGCAGCGTTCAAACTCACCGGCACGGCGGGGCGGCTGGTGTATGGCGGCTTCATCGCGCAGGAGAACGAGTATCGCAACGGTCCCGGGCGCTTGTTTGCTGCCACTCGCCTGGCGCTACCGATGGATCATGCGCGCGTCGGTTATCTCGGGACCTGGACGGATCGACCGTTCCTGGATCGCGACGCGTTGGTGAACTCGGTCGACTACGAGCTCACGCCGAGCGAAGACGTGCGTATCAGCGGTCAGGTCATCCGCTCCGATATTGGCACCAGCGGTTTCAATCTGATGGACAGCTCTGCCGCGCCCATTCGTCGCTCCGAAAGCAACACGCACGGCTACGAGTCGTGGCTGCAGCTCGACTTCAATCGCAGCTCACCGCTGATGCATACGTTGAAGCTGCTCTACATCGACGACACGTTCGACATGAACGATCTGGGCTACATGGAGCGCAACGCGCTCAAGCAGGTCGAGTGGGAGACGAATCTTCGGGTCGCCAGCGACGGCGGTCGCGTCAACGGTGAGACGCAGCGGCTCTACACGTTTTATCGCGAGAACACCGACGGGCAACGGTTGCAGTCGCGTTTCTCGTTGTCGCGAGATGTGAGTTATGTGAGCGCCTGGAAGGCATTCCAGGAACTGCGCTACGTTACCAGCGGCGTGGACGATTTGATCTCACGCGACAATGGTCCGGTGCGACTGCAAGATCGCGTGTCCGCCTATATGGACATCACGACGCCGCGCTACGGCGACTGGCAATTCACGTTCGGCAGCTATGTGTTCCAGCAGGGCGTCGAGAAATATTCCGGATGGCTGCAGTTCCTCGCGTCCTGGTATCCGACCGAGAAATTGACGCTGCGGCTGGATGTGTTGCCGCAGTACTCCTCGGACTGGCTGGTGTGGCAACAAGGCAATCTGTTCGGCTCGTTCCGCGCCGAGCGATTCGACTACGATTTTCGCCTGGACTGGATTCCCGCGCCGCGCCATGAGCTGCGTGTCAAATGGCAATGGATTGGCATCGATGCGGAGCTGCGTCGCGCGTATCGGACCGATATGGCGGGTAACCTCCTGCCTACCAGCGACCCGGTCGCGCCGTTCACCGTCAACAGTCTCGGCCTGCAGATCCGCTATCGCTACGAGATCGGGCCCATGTCGGAGCTATTCCTGGTATATGCTCGCGGCGGCTATAATTTCCTCGACGACGACGAGCGCCGGGTGGGCGAGTTGTTTCGCCACATGACCGATGTGCGGGACGCCGATCAGTTTTTGATCAAGCTCCGCTATAAGTTGTAAATCTGGCGTGCCCGGTGGTGAGTGTGGCCGCTGAAGTCAAGACTTCGGCGGCAGAATCTGACCCCGCATGGCGTCATCGTAGACGAATAGTCATAATTCGCGTTGAGGCACGCTGCATCTTCCTTGTAGCACTGCAAAATGCTCCGTATAATTCGCCGCCGTTTCCGACCGGGCGGTAATCCAATACGTGTCTGATACCGCGCGCGGCAAGCGCCTGGCGTTGAAATTCGCCGCGATACAGCTGGCAAGCACGGGTCTGGCAGCACTCGTGTTTTTGATGTCGAGCGGCTGGAACGCGGCCCGCTCGGCGGTCGTGGGCGGTTTGATTGTCGCGTTGGGGACTCTCGTGTTCGCTTGGCGGTTATTCGCCACAAACTGGCCGGCGGCCAGTGCGGCGCGCGGGTTCTACGCGGGCGAAGTGTTGAAGTGGATTTGGGTAGTAGGCGCATTTGCGCTGGCATTGACTCGCGGCGGTATGGAACCGCTGCCCCTGCTGATCGGCCTGGTGGCCAGTCAGTGCGGGTTCTGGGTCGCAATGGGAATCTTCAAATAGTTGCGTAGGCGAGGTGGATTTGATGGCTGAGCATGGTGGTCCGGCGACCATGACCGATTACATCAAGCACCATCTCCATCATTTGGAGATGCCGGTCGGTGAAGGCCGGTTCTGGGTGCTGCACCTCGACAGCATTTTCTTCAAGCTGCTGTGCGCGGCTATTTTCCTGTACCTGTTTCTGCGTGTGGCGCGGCGCGCGACCAGCGGCGTTCCCGGCAAATTCCAGTGCTTCATCGAGATGATCGTCGAGTTCGTCGACACCTCGGTGAAAGAAACCTTCCACGGCCGGAGCAAGCTGATCGCGCCGCTGGCGATCACCATTTTCTGTCTGACGTTCCTGATGAACTTCCTGGACATGATCCCGGTGGATTGGCTGCCGGCGGCGGCGGGTGCGGTGGGTGTTCCTTACCTGCGCGCCGTGCCGACCGCGGATCTCAACACCACGCTGGCCATGTCGCTGACGGTGTTCCTGTTGATCCAGTATTTCGGCGTCAAGCACAAGGGCGTCGTCACGTTCGTCGGTGAGATGTTCACCGCGCCGTTCCACGCCTCGAACCCGATCGGCAAGATTCTGCTGGCGCCGGCCAACCTGCTGTTGCGCCTGATCGAAGAGGCGGTCCGCCCGATTTCGCTGGCGCTGCGTCTGTTCGGCAACATGTACGCCGGCGAGCTGATTTTCGTCCTGATCGCCTGTATGACGCTCGGCGCGAGCCTGTCGAGCGGTCTGACGTACGTGATGGCGCCGCTGCAGTTCGTCGCCGGCTTCGTCTGGACCGCGTTCCACATCCTGATCATCACGCTGCAGGCATTCATCTTCATGATGCTGACCATCGTGTATCTCAGCATGGCCGCCGAACATCATTGATTTCGTTTCGATCGTTTGATTACTAACTAGCTGTTTTTCTGCACGCACCGGAGATTCAAATGGAGAACATCACTCAGATTGCCGACGTCATGAGCTTTACCGTGATTGCCGCGGGTCTGCTCATCGGCCTCGGCGCGCTCGGCACCGCGATCGGCTTCGCGTTGCTCGGCGGCAAGTTCCTGGAAGGCTCGGCTCGTCAGCCGGAGCTGACCGGCATGCTGCAGACCAAGATGTTCATCGTCGCGGGCTTGCTGGACGCAATTCCCATCATCGGCGTCGCCATCGCTCTGCTGTTGATCTTCGCGAACCCGTTCATCGGTCAGCTCGGCGGCTAATTCGCCGTTCGAAATCGATCGGCGCCAGGCGGTGTTCGCATCGTCTGGGGGCCGCCCCAAGTGAATCGGAGCAAGCATGGATCCCACAATAACCATCGTCGTCCAGGGCATCGCGTTCTTCGCGGTGGCCTGGCTGGTCATGCGGTTCGGCTGGCCGCACATCATCGCGGCGATCGAGGATCGGCAAAAGAAGATTGCCGAGGGTCTCGCGGCTGCCGAGAAAGGCGAGAAGAGCTTGGCGGAAGCCAAGAACTCGGCTGGCGACATCATCAAGGAAGCGCACGCGCGCGCCGCGAAGATCGTCGAACAGGCCAATCGCCGCTCGGTGGAGATGGCCGAGGAAGCTCGGGGCGTCGCGTCGGCGGAAGCCGAGCGCCTGGTTGCCGGTGCACGCCAGGAGGCCGCACTGGAATCCACCCGCGCTCGCGAGGAGCTGCGCCGCGAAGCCGCCAATCTGGCGGTGTTCGGTGCCAGCAAGCTGCTCGGTCGTGAGATCGACGCCAAGGCCCACGCCGACTTGCTCGACAAGCTGGCGTTGGAGATCGAGCGCGGTTGACCGCGCCCGATCTTTCGTAGACAGGAGCATTCATGGCCGAGAAAGCCACCATCGCCCGCCCCTACGCCAAGGCAGCGTTCGCATCGGCGCGTCAACACAACGCGCTCGAGCGCTGGTCCACGGTACTGGCAACCGCCTCGTCGGTGGTGCAGGACGAGCGTGTTGCCCAGCTGCTGTCGAGCCCGCGGGTCACGCCGGAGCAACTCTCCGGCCTGATCGCGGACATCGTCGGCGGGGACCTGGACGAGCAGACCCGCAATTTCCTCGCCACGCTCGCCGGCAATCGCCGGCTGGCGCTGCTGCCGGAAATTGCCACCATGTACGAGGGCCTGCGGGCTGAAGCCGAGAACACTGCCGACGTGCAGGTGATCTCGGCGGTGGAGCTGAACGAGGCACAGAAACAGCGCCTCGTCTCGGCCCTGAAGCAACGTTTGAAGCGCGAAGTGCGCTTGCATTGTGAAGTGGACGCATCGCTGATCGGTGGCGCCATCGTGCGCGCGGGCGATTTCGTCATCGATGGTTCGCTGAAGGCGCGCCTCGACCGCTTGGCGGTCGAGATGACTCACTGACGCCTTAGTGCCCAAGACGCCCACAACAGAATTGACCGAGGATTGAGCTCATGGCCATCAAGGCATCTGAAATCAGCGATCTGATCAAGTCGCGCATCGAGAAGTTCTCGAGCGCCACCGAAGAGGCGAACATCGGCACGGTCGTCACCGTCACCGACGGTATCGTGCGCGTCCACGGCCTCGCCGACGTGAAGTACGGCGAAATGTTGGAATTCCCCGGCGGCAGCTTCGGCCTCGCGCTGAACCTGGAGCAGGACTCGGTCGGCGCCGTGGTGCTCGGCGAGTACAAGCACATCGTCGAAGGCGACACTGTGAAGACCACCGGCCGCATTCTCGAAGTGCCGGTCGGCGAAGGCCTGCTGGGCCGAGTGGTCGACGCGCTGGGCAATCCGATCGACGGCAAGGGCCCGATCCAGGCGGTGCGCAATGCGCCCATCGAGCGCGTCGCGCCGGGCGTGGTGTTCCGTAAGTCGGTCAGCCAGCCGGTGCAGACTGGCTACAAGGCCGTCGACTCGATGGTGCCCGTCGGCCGCGGTCAGCGCGAGCTGATCATCGGCGACCGTCAGACCGGCAAGACCGCGCTGGCCATCGACACCATCATCAACCAGAAGAACTCTGGCATTAAGTGTATCTACGTCGCCATCGGCCAGAAGCAGAGCTCGATCGCGAACGTGGTGCGCAAGCTGGAAGAGCACGATGCGATGAAGCACACCATCATCGTCGCGGCGTCCGCTTCCACGCCGGCTTCGATGCAGTACCTCGCGCCGTACGCCGGTTGCGCCATGGGCGAGTACTTCATGGACAACGGTGAAGACGCGCTGATCATTTATGACGACTTGACCAAGCAGGCCTGGGCGTATCGCCAGATCTCCCTGCTGCTGCGCCGTCCGCCGGGCCGCGAGGCGTATCCGGGCGACGTGTTCTACCTGCACTCGCGTCTGCTCGAGCGTTCGGCTCGCGTCAACGAGGAGTACGTGGAGAAGGCGACCGGCGGCAAGGTCAAAGGCAAGACCGGCTCGCTGACGGGTCTGCCCATCATCGAAACCCAGGCGGGTGACGTGACGGCGTTCGTGCCGACCAACGTCATCTCCATCACCGACGGCCAGATCTTCCTGGAAGGCGATCTGTTCAACGCCGGTATCCGTCCCGCGATGAACGCCGGTATCTCGGTGTCCCGCGTCGGTGGCGCCGCGCAGACCAAGATCATCTCCAAGCTGGGCGGCGGTATTCGTCTCGCCCTGGCGCAGTACCGCGAGCTCGCGGCGTTCTCGCAGTTCGCCTCCGATCTCGACGAGTCGACCCGTCGGCAGCTGGAGCGCGGCCAGCGCGTGACCGAGCTGATGAAGCAGAAGCAGTACGCGCCGATGTCGGTTGCCGAAATGGCGCTGTCCATCTTCGCCGTGAACAACGGCTTCATGGACAAGGTCGAGCTGAAGAAGATCGGCGCTTTTGAAGCGGGTCTGCAGGCATTCGCCAAGACCAACTACAAGGCTGCCATCGACGGCATCAACAGCAATCCGGTGCTGTCGCCGGAGAACGAAGCTTCGCTGAAGAAGATCTGCGAAGAGTTCGCTCAATCTGGCTCTTACTGAGGCCGGCACGCACTGATCGCTACGCACCGAGAAAGTAAATGCCAGGCGTAAAAGAGATCCGGATCAAGATCGCGAGCTTCAAGAGCACGCAGAAGATCACCAAGGCCATGGAAATGGTGGCCGCCAGCAAGATGCGTAAAGCGCAGGAGCGCATGCGCGCGACACGGCCGTACGCGGAAAAGATCCGCACGGTGATCGGTCACCTGCGCCTGGCGAATCCGGATTACAAACATCCGTTCATGATCGAGCGCGATGTGAACGCGGTCGGCTTCATCATCATCACGACCGATCGCGGTCTGTGCGGCGGCTTGAACGTCAATCTGTTCAAGGCCACGCTGGCCGCGATTCGCGACTGGCAGAAGCAGGGCAAGAAAGTCTCGGTGTGCCTGATCGGCTCGAAGGGCGTGCAGTTCTTCCGCCGTCTCGGTGGCGTCGAGACGCTGGCGACGGTGACGCATCTGGGCGATCGTCCGCACGTGTCCGATCTGATCGGCACCGTGAAAGTGATGCTGGACCAGTACAAGGAAGGCAAGCTCGACCGCCTGTTCCTGGTCAACAACGAATTCGTCAACACGATGAGCCAGAGGCCCGTCGTGCGACAGCTGCTGCCGGTCGTCACCGAAGACGAAGACAAGCTGCAGAAGCTGTGGGATTACATTTACGAGCCGTCCGCGAGCGAGCTGCTCGAAGGCGTGTTGATGCGCTACATCGAATCGCAGGTCTATCAGGGCGCGGTGGAAAACGTCGCTTCCGAAATGGCCGCGCGCATGGTCGCGATGAAGAGCGCAACCGACAACGCCGGCAAGCTCATCGAGGAATTGCAGCTGATCTACAACAAGGCTCGCCAGGCGGCGATCACCAAGGAAATCAGCGAAATCGTCGGCGGCGCCGCTGCAGTTTAAGGCTCTCGCGCGCGAATACAGAATTATTGAGGAACGACACATGGCAAGCGGCAAGATTGTCCAGATCATCGGTGCGGTCATCGACGTGGAATTCCCGCGCGACCAGATCCCGAAGGTGTATGAAGCGCTCAAGCTCGAAGACGTCGATCTGACGCTGGAAGTGCAGCAGCAGCTCGGCGACGGCGTCGTGCGCACCATCGCCATGGGCGTGTCGGAAGGCTTGAAGCGTGGCCTGAAGGTCAACGCGACCGGCGCTCCGATCTCCGTGCCGGTCGGTAAGGGCACGCTCGGCCGCATCATGGACGTGCTGGGCACGCCGCAGGACGAAAAGGGTCCGGTGCAGACCAAAGAGCTGATGCCGATCCACCGCGCTGCGCCGTCTTACGACGAGCAGGCGGGCGGCCAGGACCTGCTGGTCACGGGCATCAAGGTCATCGACCTGCTCATTCCGTTCGCCAAGGGCGGTAAGGTCGGTCTGTTCGGCGGCGCCGGCGTGGGCAAGACCGTCAACATGCTCGAGCTGATCAACAACATTGCGAAACAGCACTCGGGTCTGTCCGTGTTCGCGGGCGTCGGCGAGCGTACTCGCGAAGGTAACGACTTCTATCACGAGATGATCGAGTCGGGCGTTATCGACACCAACGATCTCACCAACTCCAAGGTGGCGATGGTGTACGGTCAGATGAACGAGCCGCCGGGCAACCGCCTGCGCGTCGCGCTGACCGGCCTGACCATGGCCGAATACTTCCGCGACGAAAAGAACGAAGCCGGCAAAGGCCGCGACGTGCTGCTGTTCGTCGACAACATCTACCGTTACACGCTGGCCGGCACCGAAGTGTCCGCGCTGCTCGGCCGTATGCCTTCGGCGGTGGGTTACCAGCCGACGCTGGCCGAAGAAATGGGCGTGCTCCAGGAGCGCATCACGTCTACGAAGACCGGCTCGATCACGTCGATTCAGGCCGTGTACGTGCCTGCCGACGACTTGACCGATCCGTCGCCGGCCACCACGTTCGCGCACTTGGACGCGACCGTCGTGTTGTCCCGTCAGATCGCCTCGCTGGGTATCTACCCGGCCGTGGATCCGCTGGACTCCACCAGCCGTCAGCTCGATCCGCTGGTCATCGGCGAAGAGCATTACAACGTCGCCCGCGGCGTGCAGGCGGTGTTGCAGCGTTACAAGGAACTGCAGGACATCATCGCGATCCTGGGTATGGACGAGCTGTCTGAAGAGGACAAGCGCACCGTGTCCCGCGCTCGTAAGATCCAGCGCTTCCTGTCGCAGCCGTTCAACGTCGCGAAAGTGTTCACGGGTCAGGACGGCAAGATCGTCCCGCTCAAGGACACCATCCGCGGCTTCAAGGGCATCCTCGACGGCGAATACGACCACCTGCCCGAGCAGGCGTTCTACATGGTCGGCGCCATCGAAGAAGCCGTCGCCAAGGCGAAGACGCTGCAGTAATTGGAATCGATTGGCGGGCGATGTCGTTACATCGCTCGCCACTCTAGTGAGAGCACATGGCAACTATTCACGTAGACATCGTCAGCGCCGAAGGCCAGATCTTCTCGGGCGAAGCCGCCATGGTTTTCGCGCCCGCCGCCATGGGCGAGATCGGCATCGCGCCCCGTCACGCGCCGTTGCTGACCACGCTCAAGCCGGGCGAAGTGCGCGTGCAATTGCCGGGCGGTGAAGAGCAATTCTTCTTCGTCGGCGGTGGCGCCATCGAAATCCAACCCCACCTCGTCACCGTGCTCGCCGACACCGCGCTGCGCGCCAAGGACATCGACGAGGCCGCCGCTCTGCAAGCCAAGCAGCGTGCGGAAGAAGCACTCAAGGATCGCGCCGGCAAGATCGACGTCGCCGAAGCTCAAGCCGAGCTGGCCCGCGCCGTCGCTCAGATCAAGGCGATCGAGAAGCTGCGGAAGATCAAGCAGTAGTCGATCGAGGGCTGGCCGCGAGGCCCGCCTGACAATGTTTCTTTAGCATCGCCTCGCCATTCAGCGAGGCGATTGCTTTTTGGGAGCACGGATTCCTTGCGCTGCTATCGGCATCGCATCCGCATCCATCACGCCTTGAAATCATTATCCCGCGCGAGCACTGCCGCCTGCGTGCGCGATTCAACGTCGAGCTTCGCGAAGATTCGTGACACGATGTTACGAACCGTCTTCTCGCTGAGGTGCAGGCTCGTCGCGATCTGCGCGTTGGTGTGACCGGCAGCCAGGCCGCCGAGCACGTCGCGCTCGCGAGGGGACAGCTCGCCGAAACGATCGACCGCAGCTGCTTTGATCGACCCGCGTCCGGTGAATTCGAGCACGGTCTCCTTGAATTGAGCCCAGGCTGGCTCGTGTTCGAGCAGCACATGATTGCGCGATTCGAGCTGCACGAATTCCGCGTTGGCAATTTCCGATGCCAGTTCCCGGCTGGCATTCAGCGGCGTGACCTGATCGTCGACCGGATGGATCACCAGCGTCGGCACCTGCAATTGCGGTAACAGTTCTCTGACATCGACTTCCGAACGGGCCAGCATCAAATGCGCAGCGATGTCGGGCGTCGTGGTTCGGCGGCACAGCTCGTTGAACCATTCCAGTTGCTGTTGACTGGCGCCCGGCGCGAAGCGCGATGTAAACACCTGGCGGAAGGCGACGGTGTCAGTGCCCCAGCCCAGGCGAATCAGCTCGACGATGGCTTGAAACCGCCGCAGGCCCTGCGGATCGCCGCGCTTTGCCCAGCCGGTCGCGTAACCGCCGTAAAGAATCAAATGTGACACGCGCTCCGGGTGGCGGACGGCATATGCGATACAAGCTGACGCACCTTGCGAGATGCCGAGCAGCGTCATCGGCGCATTGCACTGAGCCGCATCGATCACCGCACTGAGGTCATCGACCCAGCGCGGCAAAGAAACTTCCGGCACTTCCCACTGCGACATGCCGCAGCCGCGTTCGTCGTAGCGAATGAAATGGAAATGTTCGGCGAAGAATTCGATCCAGTGCCGCCAGACGGGGCTCTCCAGATCGTATTGCAGATGGGTCAACCAGTTTGCGGCCTTGACCAGCGGCGGGCCGCTGCCCGCAGATGCCCACGCGAGCCGTACCCCGTCGCTGCCCCGGACATAGCGAATGGACTGACGAATCGTTTGCTGCCCCATACTCGCCTTCCCGCGGGGTCGGGACAAATGTCCCCACCACCGTCGACGATGATGCCTGCGTTCGGGACATCCTTCATCTGTTTCGCTGCGCTCGACGCGCCGATCCTATGAGCCTCGATACATCTCGGAGGTTCTATGAAACGCACCCCAGTTCTGCTGTACGGCGTGGCTTGTTACGCCGTGTTCTTCGCAACCTTCCTTTATGCCATTGCATTTCTGGGTAACTTCCTGATTGGCAACCCCATCGATGCGGTGCCCACGCACGGCGCCGGGCGGGCGGTCGCCATCAACATCGGGTTACTTGCAATATTCGCCCTTCAGCACAGCATCATGGCGCGCCCGGCTTTCAAGCGCTGGTGGACGCAACTCGTGCCCGCGGCGGGAGAGCGCAGCACGTATGTCTTGTTCTCCAGCCTCGCCCTGATCCTGCTGTTCTGGCAGTGGCAGCCGATCGGCGCCGTGATCTGGCAGGTCGACAGCCCGCTCGGCCAGGGCGTGCTGTACGCCGGTTACGCTGCCGGCTGGATTTTGCTGTTGGTTGCAACGTTTCTAATCAATCATTTCGACCTGTTCGGGTTGCGCCAGTCGTGGCTATTCTTTCGCGGCCGTCCGTACACGGACATCGCGTTCCGCACGCCGGGCCTCTATAAAGTTGTACGCCATCCGCTCTATGTTGGCTGGCTCCTGACGTTCTGGTGCACGCCGACAATGACGGCAGCGCATCTGCTATTTGCGCTGATGACCACCGCCTACATCCTGATCGCGATCCAGCTCGAAGAGCGCGATCTGACCCGGGCTTTTCCCGAATATGAGAGTTACCGTCGCAAGGTGCCCGCGCTCATCCCGTTCACCAAACGCCGGCGGACGTTTGATAGCTCATTTCACCACCCCAATCATCGGGCCGAGATCAACCGTTGAATCCCTGCGCCCCAGGTCCGGCGCAAACAGGGACGATACCGCGCCATCGAAGTAGAGTGCGTCTGTGCAGTGCAGTTGATCTTTGAAGTAGACCGCGAACTCATAGAATGTCACCGGCCCATTGCTGATCACAAAGATCGCCTCGTCGCCGCGCACGCCGACACCGTTGCGAATGTACTTCGACGTAGAGGCGGGGTTGAAGGCTGGATGGATGCTGCCGTCTTCCAGCAGGAGCGGCCCGGATTGCGTGGCGAGCAATACTTTGTCTGCCGGCGCAGAGTATTTCGTCGATCTGACGATTCTTGGTCCGGCCTGGGTCAGGAAAAACACGCCGTTGGGTTTCAGAAAGAAGTTACCGCGACCGTTAGCCAGATTCAGCGCTTTGAGCTCGCGACCCTGAGTCACAAACAGGCCGACGGGGGAGAGATCCGGCTCGAACATGCCGGCGTTCATGGCAAAGCGGAGTTGCCGGCGCTGAGACTCGAGCCAGGCGTCCAGGTTGTCCAGGCGTCGGAACGGTGCTCCGGTGTCATCGGTCAGAAAAAGCTCGAGTTGTTCCCTGCGGGTATCCACCGCAATCACCGTGAATGGGTCGGCGCTGGCTAGCAGCGGCGTCGCGAGGAAAATCAGAGCGAGGATGAGCGCCTTCATGCATCGCGCATCCGCAAACGCTCCGTGGTCGTAATGGTCGCGTATTCCCCGTCGAGATTGGCGAGCGACATGGCGTGGACTTCGTCCGCAGTTCGATGAGTTCCGTAGTAGTCGACCTGGTCGAATGCAAAGGTGGCATCGGCCACCACGTGCGTTTCAAATCCCAGGTTGCCCGCAGTTCGCGCGGTCGCTTCTACGGAGTTGTTCGTGCTGACGCCAACGATCACCAGCTTGGTGATACCTCGCACTCGCAGCCAGCGTTCGAGCCCAGTATTTACCAGAGCGTCAGGCACGTTCTTCTCCACCACGTGCTCGCCCGGCAGCGGCGCAAGCTCATCTTGAAACTCGACTCCCGGTTGTCCCGGCCAGAACGGCGAGCCAGGGTTTCTGGAGATGTGCCGAACGTGTACCACTGTGGCGCCTGCATCTCGCCACACGTTCAGCAACACCGCGATATTGCGCTCGGCGTCCGGATTGTTGCGAGGCCCGGCAGCCGGATGCGCCATGCCTTTCTGCATGTCGATGATGACGAGTGTCGCTAACGTTGTATTCATGGGTATGCAGCTGCAAACGTTGAAGTTCACTCTTCGGCAGGTTTCAGTCTAGCAGCTGCGGCTGCGCCCGGATTGAATGCAGCGAGCTGCAGCGCGCGCTAGGATGCGAGGATGAAACTTGGCTTCGAACACACTTACGCGGCCCTGCCGGCCCGATTCTACGCACGCGTCGAGCCTGCGAAGGTCGCCGACCCGCAGGTGGTCATTTTCAATCGTGCCCTGGCCACCGAGCTGCGATGGGATCCTGACATGGATGAGCGCCAGGCCGCGGCGTTGTTCTCAGGAAATGAGCTGGCGCAGGACTCGACTCCGCTTGCCATGGCCTACGCCGGCCATCAGTTCGGGACATTCGTGCCGCAGCTGGGGGATGGTCGAGCGATTCTGCTTGGAGAGGTCCGTGACCGTCACGGCGTCCTGCGCGATGTCCATCTGAAGGGTTCGGGCCGTACACCGTTCTCTCGGGGCGGCGATGGTCGCGCGGCACTGGGGCCGATGCTCCGCGAATATTTGATCAGCGAGGCCATGCACGCCTTGCGCATTCCCACCACGCGGTCGCTTGCAGTTGTCACAACCGGCGAGCAGGTATATCGAACAGAGGCCCTGCCCGGCGCGGTGCTGACGCGAGTCGCTGCGAGCCATATCCGAGTGGGGACGTTTCAGTATTTTGCCGCGCGCGGCGATCAAGAGGCCATTAAAGAATTGCTGGACTACGTCATCGATCGTCACTATCCAGAGGCGAGAGATGCTGCGGTCCCCGCACTTGCGGTCCTCGAGGCGATCACAGCGCGACAGGCGGCGCTGATCGCCGAATGGATGCGTGTTGGGTTCATTCACGGGGTGATGAATACGGACAACACGGCGCTCTCGGGCGAAACCATCGACTACGGCCCCTGCGCGTTCATGGATCGGTACGATCCCAAAACCGTGTTCAGCTCCATCGATCTCGGCGGCCGATATTCCTACACGAATCAGCCCGGCATCGCGCAGTGGAATCTGGCGCGACTGGCCGAAACCTTGTTGCCGCTGATCGACGCCGACGAGCAGCGGGCCATCGAGCTTGCGACCGAGGTTATCGAAGGCTTCGTGGAACAATTCGAAACGGCCTTTCTCGTGCACATGCGCCGGAAGATCGGTTTGGTTTCCGCCGAGGACGGCGATGCCGATCTGATCTCGTTGCTATTGGCGGCCATGCAGCAGGCCCAGGCCGATTTCACGCTGACGTTCAGCAAACTGTCTCGGGCCGCGCAGAGTCCGATTGAAGACGCGGCACTGTACGAACTCTTCACGGCACCTGCTGATATCGATGGCTGGCTCCAGGCCTGGCGTGCACGACTCGTGCTCGATCCTCAAACGCCAGCCGAGCGGGCGGAAACGATGCGCCTCGCCAATCCCGAGTTCATTCCTCGCAATCATCGGGTCGAAGCAGCATTGCAAGCCGCCACCGCCGGTGACATGCAACCGTTCCACGCATTGCTTGGAATTCTGCAACGCCCTTACGAGCAGCAGCCGGACGCCGCCGAGTTCACTCAGCCGCCGCCACCGTCGGAGGAGAAATACAAAACGTTTTGCGGGACTTGAGCGCGCCGTCAGGCCGCGTCTTGCGCCGGAATCGACTCCGGCCGAGCAGTCGATGGCTTCGACATCACGTCGTTAGCGCGGCGGCTACGCTCGGCTTGCCCGAGCAGCTCCAATGCCGCGGGCGCATTCTCTTCGCCGGCAAATGCAGCCAAGCCGGTCGTGAGGCGAAGCCCGCTCGCGGCCGAGCTCAAACCCCAATGAACAAAGGCATTGCGAATGGATTGCTCCATCGCGCTGGTTTCGGTCGGACCGCTCTCGGGCATGACGACGACGAGTCGGCAAGTGTTCGCGGGCGCAGGTAGCCGCACGACCCAGTCGAGCTTCGGTCGCATGGCTTCATGCGCAGCGCCGAGCAGAGTGTCTGAAATCGTTCCAGTCGTGCTGTGTTGATGGAACGCGGCGGCATCGGCTGCGTCGAGTCCGATGCTCAACAGCTGCAACGTTTTCTTGGAGCGTCCGGACTGAACGATTTCCGCGCGCAGGCGGCCGACCAGATGACGCGCCGTGTGCGCGCCGTTCTCCAGATCGACGGTAGCGGGCTCGTGCGCGCGGCCGGTTCTCGAAGACTGACGACGACGGATCGCCGTCACGCCCGCCTGCACCCGACCAACCAACTCGCTGAGCGAGTTCTGGCGAAGCAGGTACTGATCCACGCCCATGCAATAGCCCTGCTCATGAAAGCGCACGTCCGCGACTTCCGTGAGCATGATGATGTAGACCGGTGCCAACGAGAGAATGCGCAGACGAGCAACGAACTCGATGCCGTCTACCGCGGGCACCGCGCTATCAGTAATCACGACCGGGAACCACTCGCGGGCGAACATCGTGAGAGCTTCGACGCCATCGGCGGCCGCAGCGACTTCGAAGCCCTGTAGCTTGAGCAACGCAGACGCCGACTCGCGCAGGGCCTGATCGGCATCGACGATCAGGGCGCGGCGTGGTGGCGAGAAATCTGGCGAGGCGCTCATGTCGACGGGCTACTTATGTGAGATGGAGCTACGGTACTCCGGCCATCGTTACTAGCGTTAGCGGGCTTGCCGTTTCTGTGAGGCGGCTCCCGGAGCGGATGCGAAGTAGTGCACATTTCCAGCCGTGGCAGCCTCGTTGTGGCGGTGCTCAGGCCGCGAGCGCCCGAGGCTCGAATGTTTCTTCCGAAGCGAAATCCGCAGGTCCGATCGCCGGTGGATTGCCGACATCGAAGACACAGATGGCCGCGCTCAGTTCCTCGCCGCGCTCCTTGAGATTGCCGGCCGTGGTCGTCATCGAGCGCACCAGCTCGCCATTGCTCTGGGTCACCGCGTCCATCTTCTGCAACGACAGATCCACCTGTTCCAGGCCGCCGGTCTCGTTTGCAAACGAGGCCTGTAGCTTGTCCATGATGGCGGCGATGCCGCGCACGCCCGCGACCAGCTCGTTCATCGTGGCACCGGCCTCGCCGACCAGCGTGCTGCCCGCGGCGACGTTATCGACCGAATTCTCGATGAGCTGCTTGATCTCTTTCGCGGCAGTGGCACTGCGTTGCGCGAGATTGCGCACTTCCGAAGCCACGACGGCAAAACCACGGCCGTGCTCACCGGCACGCGCCGCTTCCACGGCCGCATTCAGCGCCAGCAGATTGGTCTGGAACGCGATCTCATCGATGACGCTGATGATGTCCACGATCTTGCGCGACGAGGAGCGGATCCCGCCCATGGTCGAGACCACGCGCGACACGACATCCCCGCCTTTGGCCGCGACCGTGACCGCCGAATCCACCAGCTTGCTCGCCTGCCGGGCCTGCTCTGCATTGTGAGCCACGATGTCACCGAGCTGACGGACGGCGTTGCCGGTCTCTGAGAGCGCTTCGGTCTGAGTTCGGTTGCGGTCGGCGAGCTCTGCACTGTCGCTGGCGCTTTCACGTGCCGCGTTGGCAACGAGCTGCGTGCCATTGGTCAGTGCGGCGATGGTGTCGCGCAGCCGAGTGATCACGCCCGACAAGGCGAGACCTGCGTCGCTGACGACGATGTCGTGGGACTCACGCAGGTCGATGGTCCCCTGGCGGTCCATGGCCTGCACCAGGCGCTGCAACTCCATTGCCTGCAAACTTTCGGCACGCATCAGAATGGCAAGATAGGACAGGACGACAGTCTCGGCGACCACATACGCCGCGTGCGTCAACACGATGCCAAAGCTGGGTTTGGTGAAACACATGACCCCATAGCCCAGCTCCTGAAAATAATAGAACGACAGGTGATGGGCCGCGGCCAGTCCGGCCGCCATGACGATGGGGCGCCAGTCGCGATAACAGAGCAGGAACGCAAGCAGCACGAAAATGCCGAAGTGCAGTTCCGTCAGGCCGTACGCCTGATGGATGTTGAGGGCGCAGAACACCATCAGCGACGCCGCCACGCTCATTCGTGTCAGCAGCGAGCCAGGGAAGATGAATGCGAATGCGCCCGGAATCAGCGCGGCCGGCACGCCGACCAGAAACGCCAGCTGCCAGGTGTCGTAGCGGGGAGCCAGCGCGAAGGTCAGGATCAGCAGACCTGTCAGTACACCGACCATGAGGCGGTCGGCCCGAACGTGAATGGCATGCATGGCGGAGCGAGCTGGGAGTGCTTTCATCGCGGACCACGGCACTGGCAAGTGTTAGTACCTATGTCGGTCCATCTTGGTGCGGGGTTGAGCCTGCAACGTGCCGCATCTCCCAGTTCCATCACGACCTGCGTCTCAGATTCGACGATTTCCACCGCTGGCGCAGTCCGGATGGGGGGATTGCCCAGGGTAGAGAATCAGTCCCTGGCGGCGGCAGGCGCCTGTCCCCGATAATGCGCCCCCATCGTGGCCGCGTTGGCCTGCAACCACCCATTGCCCATGCCCTTGTCCATCGTGATCCTGGCCGCCGGCCAGGGCAAACGCATGAAGTCGGACCTGCCGAAGGTGCTCCAGCCCCTGGCCGCTCGCCCCATCCTGTCGCATGTGCTGGACACCGCGAAGCAGTTGCAGGCGGACGCCATCCACATCGTGTATGGCCACGGCGGCGAACAGGTGCAAAAGGCGCTGGCGTCGGAACCGGTGAACTGGGTGCTGCAGGCCGAGCAGCTCGGCACCGGCCATGCGGTGGCCCAGGCCATGCCGGCCATTCCGGACGATCACGACGTACTCATTCTGTACGGCGACGTGCCATTGGTTCGTCAGCCCACCCTGCAAACGTTGCTCGAGCAGTGCAATGCCAAGGCCATGGGCGTGCTCACCGTCGTGCTTGCCGATCCGACCGGCTATGGCCGCGTCGTTCGTGACAACGCCGGCAACGTGGTGCGCATCGTCGAGCAGAAGGATGCGAACACCAAAGAGCGTGCCATTGGCGAGATCAATACCGGTCTCATGGCCGTGCCCGCGGCTGCGCTGCGTAAATGGCTTGCCGAGCTGAAGAACGACAACGCGCAGGGTGAGTATTACCTCACCGACATCATCGTCATGGCTGTGCGCGCAGGCATGAAAGTGAATGCCGTGATCGCGCCGACGGAAATGGAAGTGCTCGGGGTGAATGACAAAGTGCAGCTCGCCCAGCTCGAAGGTGCATTGCGCGCCGAGCGGGCGCGGGCGCTGATGATCAATGGCGTTACGCTGGCCGATCCGGCACGCATCGATATTCGCGGCAAGGTCACGGTCGGCCGCGATGTTTTCATCGACGTGAATGCGGTGCTCGTCGGCACTGTCGAGCTGGGCGATCGCGTTCGCATCGGACCGAATTGCTATTTGAAGGACTGCCGCATCGAGGCGGATACCGAGATTCATCCGAACTGCGTTATCGATCGCGCCGTGGTCGGGCCTCGCAATGTCATCGGTCCGTTCGCCCGCCTCCGACCGGAAAGCGTCCTGCACAGCGACGTCCACATCGGCAATTTCGTCGAAGTGAAAAAGAGCGAGATCGGCCAGGGCAGCAAGGCCAACCACCTGACCTACCTGGGCGACGCCACGGTCGGTAGCAACGTCAACGTCGGCGCCGGCACGGTCACCGTGAACTACGACGGCGTGAACAAACACCGCACCGAGATCGGCGACGGCGCCTTCGTCGGCTCAGGGTCCATGCTGATCGCACCGCTCAAGATCGGCGCCAACGCCAATACCGGCGCTGGCTCGACCATTACCAAGAACGCTCCGGAAGGCAAGCTGACCCTGGCGCGTGCTCGCCAGGTCACCCTCGACGGCTGGAAGCGGCCTCAGAAAAAGCCCAAGGAGTAGGGCGGCGGAAACCAGCGGTCGAAAGGGCGCTTTTCGGCCGCCGCCCGGGCTGTGAGACTTTCCGCAGCCCCAGGGAACCCCGGTCGGCTACACTCCCTTTTTCATAAACCTTGGGCTTACGGAACCTAATTCCCCATGTGCGGCATCGTCGGCGCGATTGCGGATCGCAACATCGTTCCCATCCTGATCGAAGGCCTGCGGCGCCTGGAGTATCGAGGTTATGACTCGGCCGGTCTGGCCATTCTGAATGGCACCGGCCATCTGCGCCGGCTGCGCACCGTCGGCAAAGTTCGCAAGCTGCAGGACGCCCTGCTCGAGACCCCCGTCGACGGTCACCTGGGCATCGCACATACGCGCTGGGCGACCCACGGCGTGCCGTCCGAGCGCAACGCCCACCCGCATATCTCGCGGGACGGCATTGCGATCGTCCACAACGGCATCATCGAGAATCACGAGGAGCTGCGCGAGGAGCTGACCAAGCTCGGCTATCAGTTCACCTCCGAAACCGACACCGAGGTGATCGCGCATCGCATTCACTTCCACAAGCAGAAGCTCGGCGACATTTTCCGCGCGGTCCGGGCTACCGTCGCGGAGCTGGAAGGCGCTTATGCGCTGGCAGTGGTTTCCGAAGATGCACCCGAGACCATGATTCTCGCCCGCGCCGGCTGCCCCGTCGTGATCGGTGTCGGCAATAACGAACACTTCGTTGCCTCCGACGTCGCAGCGTTGCTGCCCGTGACTCGCAAGTTCATCTTCCTCGATGAAGGCGACGTCGCCGAGATCCGTCGCACCGGCGTGCGCATCCTCGATCACGAAGGCAACAACGCCCAGCGCCAGGTTCGCGAAAGCTCGCTGTCCGCCGATGCGGCCGAGAAGGGCGAGTTCGCGCACTACATGCTCAAGGAAATTCACGAGCAGCCTCGCGCCATCGCGCAAACGCTGGAAGAGCGCGTCGCCGGCGGCAAGCTGCTCGAAGCCGCGTTCGGCCCGCTCGCGACCGAAGTGTTCCGTCGCTGCGAGGCGGTGCAGATCGTCGCATGCGGCACGAGCTATCACGCCGGCGCGGTCGCCAAGTACTACATCGAGCAGATCGCGCGTCTGCCTTGCTGGGTCGAGATCGCGAGCGAATATCGCTATCGCAGCCCGGTCGTGCCGAAGAACACATTGTTTGTTTCGATCTCGCAATCCGGCGAGACCGCGGACACGCTGGCCGCGCTGCGCATGGCCAAGCAGTCCGGCTATCTCTCGACGCTGTCGATTTGTAACGTTCCGGAAAGCTCGCTGGTGCGCGAGTCCGAGCTGGTGCTGCTGACGCGCGCCGGCCCGGAAATCGGCGTCGCCTCGACCAAAGCGTTCACGACGCAGCTGTGCGCGCTCGGCATGCTGGTCATCGCGCTCGCCAAGTTCCATGGCACCGATCCCGAGCGCGAGCGCGGTCTCGTGCAGCGGCTGATCGAGATCCCGAGCCTGGTCGAGAAGACCCTGCATCTCGACGAGACCATCAAGAAACTGGCTGAACGGTTCGCCGACAAACATCACGCCCTGTTTCTCGGCCGCGGCCAGATGTATCCGATTGCGATGGAAGGTGCGCTGAAGCTCAAAGAAATTTCATACATCCACGCCGAAGCCTATCCGGCCGGCGAGCTCAAGCACGGCCCGCTCGCGCTGGTCGATGCGGACATGCCGGTGATCGCGGTCGCGCCAAACAACGACCTGCTGGAAAAGTTGAAATCGAACCTGCAGGAAGTGCGGGCACGCGGCGGGGAGTTGTATGTATTCGCCGATCCGGATTCAGGCTTCCAGCCCTCCGAAGGCGTCACTGTCATCACTATGCCGAAGCACGTCAGTCATTTCCAAGCCTCCGCGGTTTACACCGTGCCGCTGCAACTGCTGGCGTATCACTGCGCCATCCTGAAAGGCACGGATGTGGACCAGCCGCGGAATCTGGCGAAGTCGGTGACGGTGGAATAGTGATGTTGTAGTCGGCGCCCTGCGCGATCGTCGTCGCCGTCCCACGGTCACTCGGAGGCGGGCCGATTGTATGGTCACCGGTGTCGTGCCACGCTGCCTGTTACCACAGGCCGCGGAGACACTGTCATGAGCCGATACCGTCAATTCGCTCTGCTGATGTTGATGTCCGTCGCATCAGCGACGTTCGCTATGGGGCAGACGACGCAGCCACCTCCGAGCAGCACCGAGCCGAGCGGCGCTGCGAGTCCGCACCAGCAGCAGGCAATGCAAGATCAGATGATGAAGGACTGCATGAAGAAGGAGCATCAGAAGGATTCGTCCATGTCCAAGGATCAGCTGAAGAAAGATTGTCAGAATCAGATGAAGATGCAGCAGCAACAGCAGCAGCAACCGCCGAGAGAGTAGGGCGCCGCGAGCACACGCTTCATCAGTACGAACTGCGACGCCCGGATTTCAAGCGACGGGATCGCGTGAGTCCGGACGTTCGCTGGTCAGTTCGTCGGCATGACTTTTTATCGACGCGCAGGCGCAGTCGGCCCCTGCTGAACATCACTTCTGGCACTGACTTGGATCGCTGCTGACCTCTTTCAGATACGCGATCACATCGGCGCGATCGGCGGCTTGTGAAAAGCCGGGGAAGCCCATGATCGTGCCGGGCAGGAAGATGTACGGTGCGGTGATGAACTCATCGATGGTCTGCTCGTCCCAGACCAATCCCGACGAGCGCATCGCTTCCGAATAGGGAAAGCCAGGCACAGTGCCGGCTTTGCGGCCGATCAAGCCACAGTGCAGTGGCGCGTCGGCGGTGCTGGCGGAGAGGGAGTGACAGGCCGCGCACTCCTTGGCGTACAGCTCCCCGCCTCGGGTCACATCTCCGCCGCCGCTTTTGGAGCCACACGCCGACAGCGCCAACGGCAGAACACAGGCCCACAGCCACGATCGATTCAACTTCGGCGAATACATTCAGGCACCTACCACCCTCCCCGGGCGCGGCGGAGTATATCCAACCTGTCCCGAGCTGCCGACGCGCGGGCGTTTGCGTCCCCGATGGTCCATAATGCCGCGTTTCGGCCACCAGACTTTCCGGGCCCTGTCATGCAAATCACCAAAGACGCCGTCGCACTGATCCACTACACGCTGACCGATGATGAAGGCAAAACCATCGACAGCTCGGCCGGCGGCGAGCCGCTCGCCTACATTCATGGCAACGGCAATCTGATCCCGGGCCTGGAGCGCGAGCTCGAGGGCAAGGGTGAGGGCGACAAGCTGGACGTGAAAATCACGCCGGCGGACGGCTACGGCGAATTCGACAAGGCGCTCATCCAGCAAGTGCCGCGTCGGGCGCTGAAGGGTGTAGGCAATCTTCATGTCGGCATGCAGTTGCATGCTCAATCGGAGCATGGCGTGCGCGCTGTGACCATCACTCAGCTGCAGGGTGACATGGTGACGCTCGACGGCAATCACCCGCTGGCCGGCAAGAATCTGAACTTCAAGGTCGAGATCGTCAGCGTGCGTGCTGCGACCGAGGAAGAGCTGTCGCACGGCCATGTGCATGGTCCCGGCGGTCACCACCACTGATCAGATCGCGACCGGCGTACGCACTGGCAACGTGCGTACGCCGAAGTGCCTGCACCAGCCTGAGTGCGTCCGCCGCACTCTGGATCGCGAGTTTCCGACATTTCCCGGTCATATCCGCACCGTAGAATGACGCCGCCTCGGTGGCACATTCCATGCTTAATTGAGGGAGTGATCTCTCACGGTTCGAGGAAATGTCGATGGAAATCAGCACTGACACCTCACCCGCCAAGCGCAGCCGCGCCAAGCCCAAGGTAGTCTCTACAAGCCCCGCGCCAGCGAAGTCGGCATCGGCAAAAAAGCCGCGTGCTCCTCGCAAATCACCGACAGCGAAGCCAGCACCCGCCGCTGACGTGGCCATCGTAGCCGCCACGCTCGAGCCGACATCGGAAGATGTGGGCGCCATGATTGCCATGGCCGCTTACTACCTCGCGGCGGCTCGCAATTTCGCGCCCGGGCACGAATTGGAAGATTGGCTGGAAGCCGAGCGCGCCGTACACGCCAGACTTTACGGCTGACGTCTGCACGCATTTCATCGAGTCTGCTTTTGGGAGTAGGCTGGTCCTCCGAAAAGAAGGAGGGCCGCGATGCTACGCGTTAGTTACCTGCTTGCCTTCAAGAACAAGAACGTCTGGACCATCGGTCCCGAGGAGCCGGTGCTGGAAGCCATTCAGCTGATGGCCGACAAGCATATCGGTGCGCTGCCGGTCCTGCGCGACGAGGAATTGGTCGGCATCGTCTCGGAGCGCGACTATGCCCGCAAAGTGATTCTGATGGGCCGCTCCAGTTCCGATACGCCGGTCTGGCAGATCATGAGTTCTCCCGTCAAAACGGTGACCCCTGACGAAGGGGTGCACCGTTGTATGGAGCTGATGACGGAGCTGCGCATCCGTCACCTGCCGGTCGTCGAGAAGAGCCGGATGGTGGGCATCATTTCGATCGGCGACCTGGTGAAGGCAGTGATCGAAGAGCAGCAGCAGACCATCACCCATCTGGAACGTTACATCGCTGGGTGATGGTGTAGGTGGATGCGAGGGCCGTTCGCGCGGGATGAGGCGCGAGGATTGCTGCGCAGATCGCGCGCCTCACCTGTGCGATGGCCGATCTGGCTCGACGATGAAATACCTAGAAGACAGAGGGTTGATGGATTCTGTCAGCCGGTCGTAGGTACAACGCCGGGATCTCGCGGCGATCACGCTCGTCGCCGTGCAAATACCCCGATCGCTCTTGGATGCAAAGCCCGGTGCCGCGCTCCAGCTTCTGACCCAGGTCGCCGCATCGTCGCTGCAGACAGTGGAATTGGACGCAGCCGAACTGGCGGTAATCCAGCCCGTCGGCGTGTGCCTGTTGGCCAATGCCGCTCGATACCTTCAGCGCGCCGGCAAGCGACTGCTGATTCGCAATGCCAGTCACAAGGTGAGCCAGGCCTTGGCCGATTTGGCTGCGCCCGTGGTGTTGCAGGGGAATGGGAGTATCGAGTCCTGGCAAGGACCCATGTTCGCCATGACCGTTGCATCTCCATCGGAGGCGAACGCGGTTGCCAACCGTATATCCCAAAGGATCGCCGAATTCATTCCGGCTGAGGACCGGGTGGCGATGCTGCAAGACAGATACGGAGTGCTCATCCATCATGCCGTCCAGCCCGCTCTCGCCCACATACTTTCCGAGCTGCTCGATAACGTCTTCTCACATGCACGCACGGTCGACCATCCCAGCCCCATGGCCTGGTTGGTGACCCAGTGGTACTCGGAAGGAGATCTGGTTCGAGTGGCTGTCGTCGACGACGGTTGCGGTCTTCTGGCTTCGTTGCGAGGGCTGCACGAGCCGCCCAAAAATCACTTCGAGGCGGCGGGTCTGGCGTTCAAGCCATTTGTGTCCAGCAAGAATATTCCGTCGATGTATGCCGAAAGGAGGCATATGGGGTTGGGGCTTACGGTGTGCCGCGACATTTGCCAGCGTCTAGGTGGCTGCATCTATGCGATTTCCGGAAACGCGTGGGTCGCAAATGCTGGATTGCCGGAGGAGAGGCGTCACAAGTTGGAAGCGCCTTATCAGGGCACTATCGTCAGCTTGGAGTTTCATCGCCGCGCCGCCACGACGCGCACGATTCAGGATATTCTTACGAGATATCAAGGCGTGCCACATTTGCGCGCTCGTTTCTCTTGATGTCTACTTATGCATAGCGACGCCACCGGGGAAACAGCATGTCTTTAGCATGTGAAACCACCATCGCCGCCGGTCCAGATCCATCCGTTTTCATTTTGGGAACGAGAGATGTGGCGACCCCTCTGCGCGTACAAGTAGAGGCTGCGCTGGAGCATGGGATGGGGTCGGTTTGTGTCGATTTCGGCGGGCTGCTCGTGAGTCAGTCGTTCATGGATGAATTTTTGGGCGTGATGATTCTTCGTCACGGCCCGTCGATCCTCGAGCGCGTCGTTTTCCGCAATTGTAATGACGATGTGAAGGCCGCCGTTGAATTGGTGGCTTCTGTGCGGGGCGCTGACTACGGCAAGGCGCGGGCTGCGCTTTCGTCGTAGAATAATTAAAGCCGGAGCAGGGAAGGTGTCCTGCTCCGGCAAGCTCCTTCAGGGCGGTTCCTAGCCCTGGGCGGTCGCGACTGGCATTGCGTCGTCCAGCAGGCCACGCTGCAAGGCGCGATTCACGGCACTCAACACTGCGAGCAGAGATGCGGTCACGATGTTCTCGTGATAACCGACGCCGAACAGCGTGGCGCGCGCCGGCGTGGTGATCTCGACGAACGCCATCGCTTTCGCGCCGCTGCCGGTGCCCACCGAGTGCTCCTCATAGGAGAGCACGTCAAAGCGCAGGCCCAGCGCATCGACGATGGCGTCGATCGGGCCGTTGCCTTCGCCATGGAGCAGTGCGCCCTGGCCGTTGCACTTCAGCTTCAGCGCCAGGCGCTCGACCTCGTGCTGATCGCGCAGCGATGTCAGTTGATGCCCGCCATAAACATACGTGCCGTTGTCGCCGAGGAATTCGCTTTGGAACAACGACCAGATCTGTTCCGAAGACAGCTCCTTGCCGGTGGCGTCGGTCACTGCCTGCACGACCTGGCTGAACTCGATCTGCAGCCGTCGCGGCATGGTGATGCCGTAGTCGCGCTCGAGCAGATACGCGATGCCGCCCTTGCCCGACTGACTGTTCACGCGAATGACCGATTCGTAAGTGCGGCCCACGTCGCGCGGATCGATCGGCAGATATGGAATCTCCCACAGATCGCCGTCGCGGCGCGCGGTGAAACCTTTCTTGATCGCGTCCTGATGCGAGCCCGAGAACGCAGTGAACACCAGATCGCCGACATACGGATGTCGCGGATGAATTGGCAGTTGATTGCAATGCTCGGCAATGCGCGCCGCTTCGTTGATGTTCGAAAAATCCAGGCCAGGATTGACGCCCTGCGTGTACATGTTCAATGCCAGCGTCACGATGTCGACGTTGCCCGTGCGCTCGCCGTTACCGAACAACGTGCCTTCGACGCGATCGGCGCCAGCCATCACGCCCAGCTCGGCCGCCGCTACGCCGGTACCGCGATCGTTGTGAGGATGCAGTGACAGGATGATGCAATCGCGGTTCTTGACGTGACGCAGGAACCATTCGATCTGATCGGCATAGATGTTCGGCGTCGCCATTTCCACCGTCGCGGGCAGATTGATGATGACCCGGCGCTCCGGGGTCGGCTGCAGCACCGCGTTCACGGCGTCGCAGATCTCCACTGCGAAATCCAATTCCGTGCCCGTGAAACTTTCCGGGCTGTACTCGAAGCGCCACTCGGTTTCGGGATGGCGCTCGGCATGCTCGCGCACGCACTGAGCGGCCTTCACTGCGATGTCGGTGATGCCGGCGCGGTCCAGGCCGAACACCACGCGACGTTGTACCGTCGAAGTGGAGTTATAGAAATGCACGATGGCGCGGCGGGCGCCCTGCAGTGCCTCGTAGGTGCGAGCAATCAGCTCGGGGCGACACTGCACCAGGACCTGAATGGTCACATCGTCCGGGATCAGATTCTGGTCGATCAATTCGCGCACGAAGTCGAAGTCGGTCTGCGAAGCCGCGGGAAAGCCCACTTCGATTTCTTTGAAGCCGGTTTTCACCAGCAGATCGAACATGCGCCGTTTACGGGCGCCGTCCATGGGCTCGATCAGAGCCTGATTGCCATCGCGCAGATCGACGCTGCACCACTGGGGCGGCGCGCTGATGACTTTGTTGGGCCAGGTGCGGTCTGGCAACGGGATGGGAGCGAACGATCGATACTTACTTGAAGGTTCCTGCAACATGGTTCCGTTTTCCTATTCGCGGCTGACCGTTACGGGGCCAGCCGGTGAAAGCGAGAGCGAACTAGAGGCTTTGTTTTTTGCGCCGGTCCCACCGTCTTTGCGGGGGAGGCGTGAGGTGTTTTTTTGCGTCTAGCGACGCAGGTGCAGGCGCGCACGCAGCAGCCCACTGCCATGGGGGGGCAGAGCAGACATTTGCTGGGTCGTACGCATGTGCATGAATCTAGCAGGGAGGCTCCGAGAAACGCAAGGAGTTCCTGCGACAATCCGCTATCAAGGTCACATCGAGTAGGGGAACTGCTCCCCGCGGCCCTGGATTGGTTGGTTATGGTGCAACGGAGTCATCGCATGGTTGGCCGCTGCAGGATGGGCCTGATTACGATTCTGTTAGCGGTGGCGTCGGGACTGGCCCAGGCGGTAGCCCAGGAAGGGCCCTTTCAGATCGTCTGGGTCGTCATCGGCGAAGCGTCTAGCGTCTCCGACAAGGACCCGGCACACGCCGGACGGCAACTGTTCATGGCCTCCGACCTGGTCTCGAAAAGTCTCGCCAACGTTCGCGTGGAACAGGTCGAGGTCGCACCGATCGTCAATGAGCTCGCCATCGGACAGCGACTGTGCCTGGCGAACATGAGTATTCGGGCCTTGGGACCGGGCAAAGAAATGGTCGGCGGCGCGCCGTTGTCGATCTCGGTGCGACAGGATCAGAAGCTGCGGCTCGGCCTGAGCCGGAGCAAACGAGATATCTGTTTGCAGCCGAGTGCACCCGGCGAATATCCGGTGCGCCTCACCAGTATGTTGCCGGCCCGCGATGGCACCACCCGTGGCGCGCAAGTGTACTTGCGCGTGAGCCAGCCGAATAAAATACCCAGTCCGTCGGCAGATATTCCCTAAAGGGGTCGCTCGCCGATTTCACGCGTTCTTCACGCGCTCTATCACTTTGCCGTCACGAGCCGGGGGCAAAGTCTCCATCATGAAAACCAGAAACTCATTGCAGGGCTGCATTGCCGCGCCTTCAGTTGCCGAAGCTGCGCTCATGCCGCGCAACTGGAGCGCTTCCGGACAGGTTCTACAGCTGTGGAGTACGACCCGTGAACATGCATACCAGGCTCGTTGGCGCGTTCGATGCAATCATTCTGTGTTCGCTGGCGGCCGCAACCGTGGGAATGTTGCTCGTGTTGCTCGAACCTTCATTCGACAACAGCTCACCTGAAACGATGGGCAAGCATGCGACAGTGACGGTCGAGCAGATTGCGTAACGATCAACGCAACGACAGGATCTGCAGCCAATCTCGTCCGCGATCGCCGTACACGAGGAAATGCGGATTCAGCAGCTCCGCTTTGGTGTTGTAACGCAAGCGCTCACCGTCCGTTTTGACGACCGCGCCGCCGGCGGCCTCGACCACTGCTTGTGCGGCCGCCGTGTCCCACTCGCTGGTCGGGCCGAAGCGCGGATAGAAATCCGCGCTGCCTTCCGCGATCAGACAAAACTTCAGCGAGCTGCCGACCGCGACCAGTTCATAGGGAGCGAGCTTCGGCAGATATCGATCCAGCGAGTCGCCGCGATGTGAGCGGCTGCCGACGATTCGTAGCGGCGTACTGGCGGGCGAGCAAACCTGTAGCGGCGCTGGCCTTTGTGCGGCCACTTGCTTGAACGCGCCGCTGCCAGTCACGCCGGTGTACGTCGTGCTCGTCACCGGCACATGCACCACGCCGAGCACGGGCACGTGGTTCTCGATCAACGCAATGTTGACCGTGAACTCGCCATTGCGGGACACGAATTCCTTGGTGCCATCGAGCGGATCCACCAGCCAGTAACGCGTCCATTGCCGGCGCTGCTCGAAGGGAATGTCGCTGGCTTCTTCCGAGAGCACGGGCACGTCCGGTGTCAGTGCACGCAATCCCTTCGAGATGATCTCATGCGAGCGCAAGTCCGCGACGGTCAGCGGCGACTGGTCCGTCTTGTGTGTGACTTCGAACTGCTCGCTGTAGACGCTCAGAATCGCGTCGCCGGCCTGCTGGGCCAGCTTGACTACGTTCGCCAACAGTTCTGATGAGGCCACGGCAGTTTCCTTACAGACCGGACAACTCGTCCGCCGGATACAGCATACCGGCGTCGCGCAGCTTGTTCATGATCTCCTCGGCTGCGGCTTCAGGCGAATACAACGCGGTGCGCAGATGAATCTCGGCATTCTCCGGCGCCTCGTACGGCGAATCGATACCGGTGAAGTTCTGCAGCTCGCCGCGACGGGCCTTCTTGTACAGGCCCTTCGGGTCGCGCTTCTCAGCCTCTTCCAGCGGGGTGTCGACGAAGACTTCGAAGAACTCTCCGCTCTGCATCAGCTCGCGCGCCAGGCGGCGCTCCGAACGGAACGGCGAGATGAACGACACGAGCACGATCAGGCCCGCGTCCACCATGAGCTTGGAGACTTCGGCGACGCGACGAATGTTTTCGACGCGGTCCGCATCCGTGAAGCCCAGATCCTTGTTCAGGCCATGACGCACGTTGTCGCCGTCGAGCGTGTACGTGTGACGACCGAGCGAGTGCAGTCGTTTCTCGACCAGATTTGCAACGGTCGACTTGCCAGCACCCGACAAGCCAGTGAACCACAGTATGCAGGCGCGCTGTCCCTTCAGCGCCGCGCGCGCCGGCTTGTTCACGTCCAGCGCCTGCCAATGAATATTTTCGGCACGACGCAGCGCGAAGCTGAGCAGACCTGCGCCGACGGTGTCATTGGAGATCTTGTCGATCAGAATGAAGCCGCCGGTCTCGCGATTGTCCGCGTACGGATCGAATGCGACGGCCCGATCCAGACTGAGATTGCAGACGCCGATCTCGTTGAGCTCCAGCTGCTTGGCGGCCAGATGCTCCAGCGTGTTCACGTTCACCTTGTACTTCGGCGCGGTGATGCTGCCAGTGACGATGCGTGAGCCGAGCTTGATGAGATAGGGACGTCCGGGAAGCATCGCTTCCTCGTGCATCCAGATGATGGTCGCTTGAAACTGATCGGCGACGGCCGGCGGCGATTCCGCTGCGGCGATGACGTCGCCCCGGCTGATGTCGACTTCATCGGTCAACGTGAGTGTGATCGATTGCCCCGCGACCGCCTGTTCCAGATCGCCATTGTGAGTGACGATGCGAGCGACCTTGCTGGTGCGGCCCGAGGGCAGTACGCGAATCGAGTCGCCCTTGCGAATCACACCGCTGGCAATCGTGCCGGCAAAACCGCGGAAGTCCTGATTCGGACGATTCACCCATTGCACGGGCAGCCGGAACGAGCGCTGCTGCAGATCGTCCTCGATCGCGACCGTTTCGAGATACTCCATGAGCGTCGGGCCCTGATACCACGAGGTCGCGGAGCTGCGCTCCAGCATGTTGTCGCCGCGCAGGGCCGACAGCGGCACCGGCACGATGTTGTCGAGGCCGATCTGGGCCGCGAACTCGCGATACTCGGTGACGATGGTGTCGAAGATCTGCTGCGAATAGCCGACCAGGTCCATCTTGTTGATGGCCAGCACGACATGCTTGATGCCGAGCAGCGACACGATGTAGCTGTGCCGGCGCGTCTGTGTGAGCACGCCTTTGCGCGCATCGATCAGAATCACCGCGACGTCGGCGGTCGAAGCGCCGGTCACCATGTTGCGCGTGTATTGCTCGTGGCCCGGCGTGTCCGCGACGATGAATTTGCGGCGGTCGGTGGAGAAGAACCGATACGCGACGTCGATGGTGATGCCTTGCTCGCGCTCGGCGGCCAGGCCATCGACCAGCAATGCGAAATCCAGCTCGCCGCCTTGCGTGCCGACCTTCTTGGAGTCGGCTTCCAGCGTGCTGAGCTGATCCTCGAAAATCATCTTGGATTCGTACAGCAGCCGGCCGATCAGAGTCGACTTGCCATCATCGACGCTGCCGCAGGTGATGAACCGCAGCAGGCTCTTGTGCTCGTGGGATTTCAGGTACGCCTGAATGTCGCTGGCGATGAGATCGGATTTGTGAGCCATGTTTCAAATTACCGAGGCCGCGCTGGGCAGCTTTGACCAGTCATTAATCATTAGTCACCAGTCACTTCGGCCTAGAAATAACCTTCCTGCTTCTTTTTCTCCATCGACGCGGCGCTGTCGTGATCGATCACGCGGCCCTGTCGTTCGGAGCTGGTCGTCAACAGCATCTCCTGGATGATCTCGGGCAAGGTGGCGGCCTCGCTCTCGATGGCACCCGTGAGCGGATAGCAGCCGAGCGTGCGGAACCGCACCGACTTCATTTCCGGCTGCTCGCCGGGGCGCAGGGGCATGCGGTCGTCATCGACCATGATCAGCGTGCCGTCGCGCCGGACGACCGGACGCCTCGCGGCGAAATACAGCGGCACGATGGGGATGTTTTCCAGATAGATGTACTGCCAGATATCCAGCTCGGTCCAGTTGGACAGCGGGAACACGCGCAGGCTCTCGCCCTTGTTCTTGCGCGCGTTGTACTGGCTCCACAACTCGGGACGCTGACGCTTCGGATCCCAGCGATGCTGAGCGGAGCGGAACGAGAACACACGCTCCTTGGCGCGCGACTTCTCTTCGTCGCGACGAGCGCCGCCGAAGGCTGCGTCGAAGCCATACTTGTCCAGCGCCTGCTTCAGGCCCTGGGTCTTCATCACGTCGGTATGCACGGCTGAGCCATGGGAGAACGGGCCGATGCCGCGATCCAGGCCGTCCTGATTGATGTGCACCAGCAGCTGCAGGCCGAGCTCCTGGGCCATCCGGTCGCGGAAGGTGATCATGTCGCGGAATTTCCACGTGGTGTCGACGTGGAGTAGCGGAAAAGGAGGCTTCGCCGGATAGAACGCCTTCATCGCCAGGTGCAGCATCACTGCGCTGTCCTTGCCGATGGAGTACAGCATCACCGGTCGCTCGCACTCGGCCACCACCTCGCGCAGGACGTGGATCGACTCGGCCTCGAGCCTCTGTAAATGGGTCAGTCTGGTCATCGAAGAATTGTGCGTTAAGGGCCTGACGAGTGCATATCGCAACTGGTACGGCGACGCGCACATCTGGTTATAAGCAGGTCACCGGTGCGGCGAGCGAACGCCAAAATCACGGTGATTTTCAGATACATATGCTTACAATCTTTTAACACTGCTGGGCGCGGCCCCGTGCTGAACTGCCATCCTGCCGCGGCAACCAACAGCAGGCCAGCTCCTGGCCGGCCATTTGTGTCGAGGGCTGGCCATCATGATGAAGTCGTCCGCATGCCAAGAACGCACTCACAATTGCCTTTGTCAGCGCCGCTAGCAGCCGAACGAAGCGGTGCCGCGGGCCTGTTCCGGTCGGTCGTGGCCGGCGCGGTGGCGCTGGCGCTGACCGGCTGCGCGGTGGGGCCAGACTATCGGCCGCCGAAGACGGTTACTCCCGACGAATGGCACCAGTTGCCGCAGACAGGCGTGCGCGTGGAGTCTGCCGACGCACCTTTGCTGGCCGCCTGGTGGACCACGCTCAATGACCCGCAATTGAATGAATTCATAGAGCGTGCGCTGGCCGACAACAAAACCGTGAAGCAAGCATACGCCCGCGTCGTTCAGGCTCGTGCACAGCGCGCCGTTGCCGGCGCGGGTTTTTGGCCAAATATCGGCTCGTCGACCAGCGCCAGCCGCACCAAATCCCAGTCGAGCTTCAACGAGCGCGGTGAAGCCGTCAGCATGGTGGGTGAAAACTATAGCGGCGGCCTGTCTGCCAGCTGGGAATTGGATCTTTTCGGGGGCCAGCGCCGCTCGTACGAAGCAGCCGCTGCACAACTCGCCGCCAGGGAGGCGGACCTGCGTGACGTGCTGGTCGTTCTGCTCGGCGACGTCGCGTTGAGCTACGTTGGGGTGCGGACCGCACAGTCGCGGCTCGATTTCGCCGAGCGCAATCTCGAAGCGCAGCGCGAGGCGCTCGACATCACTCGCTGGCGCGCCACCGCCGGTTTGACCACTGTGCTCGACGTCGAGTCCGCCAATACCAACTATCAGCAGACGCGCTCGCAGATTCCGTTGTTGGAATCGAGTCTGGTGCAAAACATGAATCGCCTGTCGGTGCTCACCGGTCAGACGCCCGGCGCGCTGGAAGCCTCGCTGCAGCAACGCAAACCGATTCCGGTCGCGCCGGTCGATGTCGTCGCCGGTGTGCCCGCTGATGTTTTGCGTCGTCGGCCGGATATTCGCAGTGCTGAACGTCAGCTGGCGGCACAAACGGCGCAAGTCGGCGTGGCGACCGCGGCGCTTTATCCGAGCTTGTCGCTAAATGGCTCCATCTCCTGGCAAGCGCTGAAGGCCAGTGATTTGCTCGATGGCAATCGTCTCGAACGCAATGGTTTGACGCTCAGTCTGCCCATCTTCAACGGGGGCGCGCTTCGTCAGAACATCAATGTGCAAAATGCACTGCTCGATCAGGCGTTGGCTTCGTACGAGTCCGTGGTGCTGGCCGCCTATGAAGAGGTGGAGAACGCATTGAATGCCTGGACCAGCGAGCAACGGCGTCATGAATCGTTGCTCGAGGCGGTCGGCAGCGCGCGGCGCGCCGCCGAGCTGGCGCTGGTTCAATACAACTCCGGACTGGTCGATTTCCAAACCGTGCTCACGGCGGATCGCCAGCTGATCTCCCTCGAAGATTCGCTCGCCGTCAGCGATGGCGAAATGACTTCCAATCTGATTCGTCTGTACAAGGCGCTCGGCGGTGGCTGGTCGGTGTTCCCGGCTGCGACCACTGGCAGTTGATCCCGCATCTCAATCACAGCGCCCAAGCACAGTTGCAAGGTCTATGGATACTGAAACCACCCACTCGACCGATCTGTCGCACACTCTGCGAGCAGGGCTCCATGAGCCGCCGGCCTGGCAGCGCTTCGCCAAATGGGCAGCGATCGCGATCGTTGTCATCGCGGCTGCGTATTACATCTTCGGTCGCGGCGACGGCAAGGCGGTCACCTATACGACGCAGGACGTCGTCAAAGGCGATCTGACCGTCACGGTCACGGCCACTGGCAATCTCGAGCCGAGAAATCAGGTCGAGATCGGCAGCGAGCTGTCCGGCCTGGTCGCGAAAGTGAATGTGGACGTGAACACCGAGGTCAAGGCGGGCCAGGTGCTGGCGGTGCTCGACACCACTCGGTTGAAGGCGCAGGTGCTGCAACAGGAAAGCTCGCTCGCCTCCGCCGAAGCGCGTGTGTTGCAGGCCCAGGCGAGCGCCAAAGAAGCTCGAGCGAACCTGGCACGCTTGGAGAAAGTGCGCGAGTTGAGCGGCAACAAGCTGCCTTCGCAGCAGGATCTCGACGTTGCCGAGGCCGCGGTTGCTCGCGCAGATGGTGAAGTGGCGGCTGCGAAGGCGGCTGTTGCGCAATCGCTCGCGAGCCTGGAGACGGTGCGCACCGATCTGAACAGGACCGAGATCCGCTCTCCTATCAACGGCGTGATCCTGGTCCGGTCGGTCGAGCCGGGGCAGACCGTCGCCGCCTCGTTGCAGGCGCCGGTGCTGTTCATCATGGCGGAAGATCTCAAGAAGATGGAATTGCACGTGTCGGTCGACGAAGCCGACGTGGGCGCGGTCGCGGTCGGCCAGGAAGCGTCGTTCACCGTCGATGCCTTCCCGAACCGGCGTTTCCAGGCGCACATCACGCAGGTCCACTTCGCGTCGAGCAACACCAAGGCGAGCTCGTCTTCTTCGAGCAGCTCCGGCCAGTCGAGTGCGACGTCCACGGGTGTCGTCACTTACGAGACCGTGCTCGAAGTAGACAATCCAGAGTTGCTGCTGCGTCCGGGCATGACAGCGACTGCCGAGATCGTCACGACGAACATCGAAGACGCGGTGCTGGTGCCGAACGCGGCGCTGCGCTTCAGTCCGGCACCTGTGAATGCCCCGAACGCCGCGCCGCAGGGCGGCGGTCCGTTGTCCGCGATCATGCCGAGAATGCGTATGGGGCCGCGTGGTGGCCAACAGCAGAGGGGCACGGGTCGCCGCATGGGCCGTGCCTATATTCTCGAAGCTGGCAAGCCGGCGATGGTGATGTTCCGTGCGGGCGCGACCGACGGCCGCATGACTCAAGTGCTGCCGATCGAGCGGCCGCCCAATGCTGAAGGGAATCGTCCCGCCGGCGGTAACGGCAACACTCCCCCGGGCGTCGATCCGGAGGAAATGCGCAAGGCGTTCGAGCGCAAGCTCGAACCAGGCACCAAGGTGATCACTGATGCTTCCGGGATGCCGGCGCCGTGACCGGCATGCCTTCGGGTCCCACGCCCGTCATCGACCTGTCGCAGGTGACCAAAATCTATGGTCGCGGCGAGGGCGAGGTGCGAGCGCTACGTGGCATCGACTTGCGCATCAACGCGGGTGAATTCGTCGCCGTGATGGGGCCCAGCGGCTCGGGCAAGTCGACGTGCATGAATATTCTCGGCTGTCTCGATACGCCGAGCGGCGGAACCTATAAGTTTCTCGGCATGCCTGTCGGCAGCCTGAATCCCGATCAACGCGCACTGTTGCGCCGGAATTATCTCGGCTTCGTGTTTCAGGGCTTCAATCTGTTGAGCCGCACGACGGCGTTGGAAAACGTCGAGCTGCCGCTCGTCTATCGACACGTGCCGAAAGAAGAGCGTCGCGCACTGGCGCGCAAGGCGTTGCAGGAAGTGGGCTTGGGCGGACGTGAATCTCACGTGCCGAGTCAGTTGTCTGGCGGCCAGCAACAGCGCGTCGCGATAGCGCGTGCCATCGTGACGCAGCCGCAAGTGCTGTTCGCCGACGAGCCGACCGGCAATCTGGATACGGCCACCAGCGCTGAAATCATGAAGCTGCTGACCGGCTTGAACGAACAACGCGGCATCACCATCGCGATGGTCACGCATGAGCCTGATATCGCCGGCTGGACCCGCCGCATCGTGCGCTTCCGTGACGGCCACATCGAAAGCGATCAGGTCAACGAGCCGGTGCGGGAACTGTAATGTTCGGTAACGCCATCATCCTCGCGTTGCGAGAGATCCGTCGCAACGTGCTGCGTTCGACGCTGACCATCCTGGGCATCGTCATCGGCGTTGGCGCCGTCATCACCATGGTGACCATCGGCGAAGGTGCGACGGCTCAGGTGCAGGCGGACATTCAAAAGCTCGGCTCGAATCTGCTCCAGGTCTTTCGCGGGCAAGGGTTCGGGGGCGGTGGCGGCGCACGTCAGTCTGCTCCGCCGTTTTCCATGGACGATGTCGAAGCGATCAAGAACGAAATCTCCGGCGTGCGCACGGTGGCGCCGACCATTGGCACGGGCGCGCAGGCGATTTACGGCAATTCCAACTGGTCGACTCAGGTGCAGGGCACCGACGATCAATACATCTCGGTGCGCGATTGGCCGCTCGCCAGCGGTCGTAACTTTTCCGATTCCGAGCTCAGAGCGGGCGCTGCGGTTTGTATTCTCGGTGCAACTGTACAGCGTGAACTGTTCAGTCGCGAAGATCCGGTCGGCGCGAACATTCGTCTGGGCAAGCTGTCGTGTCAGGTCATCGGCACGCTGTCGTCGAAAGGTCAGTCGGGCTTCGGTCAGGATCAGGACGACCTGGTGATCGTGCCGCTGCGAACCATGCAGCGACGCATGGTCGGCAACGCCGACGTCAATTCCATCATGGTGTCGGCGCGCGATGGTGTGTCGACCGAGAAAGTACAGGCCGACATCGAATCGTTGCTGCGTGAGCGGCGCAAGGTCCGTCCGGGCGGCGATGCCGATTTCAACGTACGCGATCTGAAGGAGATCAGCAGCGCGATGACGCAGACGACACGCGTGCTCACGAGCTTGCTCGCTGCGGTTGCGGCGGTGAGCCTGCTGGTCGGCGGTGTCGGCATCATGAACATCATGCTCGTGTCTGTGACCGAGCGAACGCGTGAGATCGGCACACGCCTCGCGGTCGGTGCCATGGCGCGAGATGTCCTGCTGCAATTTCTCATCGAAGCGGTGACGCTGGCGGCGTTCGGCGGCGTCATTGGTATCGCGTTGGGATTGACGGCCGGCGCACTTGCCACTCACGCGTTCAATGTACCGTTCGTGCTAAACGTGGGCATCGTCATGCTGTCGTTCGCCTTCTCGGCGGCGGTCGGCATCGTCTTCGGCTATTTCCCTGCGCGTCGCGCCGCGCAGCTCGATCCCATCGAGGCGTTGCGGCACGAGTAGTGGGGATCCAGATGGGTGACCGTCATGTCATCACGATCTGCGATCATTTTGTGCGCACTCTTGCTGTCCGGCTGTGCCACGTTGCCGAACGGCAAGGGCTGGGGTGAACAGGCGACGATTGCGCCCGGCTGGAAGCAGGTCCGGGAATCCGCTGTGAACGCCGCCAAAGACCCATGGACCTGGGGGCCGCTGCTCGGCGCCGCGGCTTTCCAGATCGACGATTTCGATCGACGCACTTCGGATTGGGCACGCGACAACACGCCGATCTTCGGCTCGCAGCAGAGCGCCGAGCAGTGGAGCGACGATCTGCGCGACGCGTCCGCCTATGCCAACTACGTAACCATTCTGGCGACGCCCAGCGGACCCGAGCCCGGCGAGTGGTTCCTCAACAAGCTGAAAGGAACATTGGTAAACGTCGCCGCGGTAAGCGCCACCGGCGCGATCACCAACCTGTTGAAGGACGCGGTCGGGCGCGAGCGGCCGAATGGTGCCGATGACAAGAGCTTTCCTTCCGGCCACACCTCCTCCTCCGCGGTCCACACTCGACTTGCGTCTCGTGAGCTGCAGTCGATCAAAATGCCCGACGCTGCGCGCACCACGCTCGACGTCGGATTGCATGCACTCACGATCGGCACCTCGTGGGCGCGCATCGAAGCGGGCTGGCACTATCCGTCGGACACGCTCTTCAGCATGGCGCTCGGCAATTTCATCGCGTCGTTCGTCAACGACGCTTTCATGGGACTGTCACCGTCGCAGCCGGCGCTAGCTGTGCAGGTCGTGGACGAGGGGGCAGTGCTCGAGGTGCACATGCGCTTCTAAGCGGGTGGCGCGACCTCGCCCGAAGGAGGACAATCCCAGGCCCCCGATCAGCCATCCCAGCACCGCACGCCATGAAAACCCGCGCCGCCGTCGCCCTTGCCGCTGGCAAGCCTCTCGAAGTCATGACTTTGGACCTGGACGGCCCGCGCGATGGCGAAGTGCTGGTGGAGATCAAAGCGTCGGGCGTGTGTCATACCGACGAATTCACCCGCTCGGGCGCCGATCCCGAAGGCTTGTTCCCGGCCATCTTCGGTCACGAAGGCGCCGGTGTCGTAGTCGATGTGGGCCGCGGTGTGACTTCGCTGAAGAAAGGCGATCACGTCATTCCGCTGTACACGCCCGAGTGTCGGCAATGTAAGTCGTGCCTGTCGCAAAAGACGAACTTGTGTACGGCCATTCGCGCGACCCAGGGCAAGGGCTTGATGCCGGACGGCACCAGCCGCTTTTCCATCGGTAAGGATATGGTGCATCACTACATGGGTTGCTCCACGTTCTCCAACTACACCGTAATGCCGGAGATCGCGCTCGCCAAGATTCGCGAGGACGCACCGTTCGATAAGGTCTGCTACATCGGCTGCGGTGTCACGACCGGGATCGGAGCGGTCATCAACACCGCCAAGGTCGAGCCGGGCGCCAACGTCGTCGTGTTCGGATTGGGCGGCATCGGTTTGAATGTGATTCAAGGCGCGCGGCTGGCCGGCGCCAACAAGATCGTCGGCGTCGATATCAATCCGTCGCGTAAGGCACTGGCCGAGCAGTACGGCATGACGCACTTCGTCAATCCGAAGGAAGTGGAGGGCGATTTGGTGCCCTATCTCGTATCGCTCACCGATGGCGGCGCGGATTACAGCTTCGAGTGCGTCGGCAATGTCGAGCTGATGCGTCAGGCGTTGGAGTGCTGTCATCGCGGCTGGGGCGAGTCGATCATCATCGGCGTCGCCGGTGCGGGTCAGGAAATCAAGACGCGGCCGTTCCAGTTGGTCACGGGGCGCGTGTGGAAAGGCACGGCGTTCGGTGGTGCGCGTGGCCGCACCGACGTGCCGAAGATCGTCGACTGGTACATGGACGGCAAGATCAAGATCGATGAGCTGATCACGCACCAGATGCCGCTCGACGACATCAACAAAGCGTTCGATCTGATGCACTCGGGCGAGTCGATCCGTTCGGTGGTGGTCTATTGATCCAACCTTCAGTCAAGCGAAAGGTGCGCGTCATGACACTCAATCTCGTTTCGGAACATGCCTGCTTCGGTGGCTGGGTGCGTTTCTATTCGCACGAGTCGCGCGAGTGTCGCACTGAGATGCGTTTTTCCGTGTTCGTGCCGCCGCAGGCAGAGCAGGGCAAGGTGCCGGTGCTCTATTACCTCGCCGGTCTCACCTGTACCGAAGAAACATTCATCGTCAAAGCGGGCGCGCAGCGCGTGGCTGCCGAGCTGGGATTGATGCTGGTTGCGCCCGATACCAGCCCGCGCAAGGCGCGGGTTCCGGGCGATGATGCGAATTGGGATTTTGGGCTGGGCGCCGGCTTCTATGTCGATGCGACTCAGGAGCCGTGGTCGCAGAACTATCGCATGTACAGCTATGTCACGCGGGAGTTGCCGGAGATCGTTCAATCGCTGGGTTCGGGGCGTGCGGACCGACAGGGAATCTTCGGTCATTCGATGGGCGGTCACGGCGCGCTCGTGTGCGCGCTGCGCAACCGGGATCAGTATCTGTCGGTGTCGGCGTTCGCGCCGATTTCGGCGCCGATGCAAGCGCCGTGGGGACACAAGGCGTTCGGTGGGTATCTGGGCGACGACCGCAACCAATGGAAGCAATATGACGCCAGCGAGCTGATTCGGGCGCAGCGTTACTCGCGGCCCATTCTCATCGATCAGGGCGATCGCGATAAATTCCTCACCGAGCAGCTGAAGCCGGAGATCTTCGCCGACGCCGCGCGCGCGTCAGGTAGCGAGCTGCACTATCAACTGCGGCCGGGCTACGACCACGGCTACTACTTTATTTCCACCTTCATGGAAGATCATTTGCGGCATCACGCGAGGCAATTGAGCTCCGCGTGACCCGATCGCCACGTCGCTTACCCGGCTGGCTGATACTCGTCGCTGCGATGACCGCCATCGGGCCGGTCTCGATCGACATGTATCTGCCCGGCTTTCCTGCCATCGAACGTGACTTCGCCACCCGTGGTGTCGAAGTCACGATGGCGGCTTTCATCATCGGCATTGCCGTCGGGCAGCTGTTCTATGGGCCGATCAGCGATCGCTTCGGTCGCAAGCCGCCGTTGTATGTCGGCTTCGCCGTCTACATGATCGGCGCGCTGGGCTGCGCATTGGCCACCAACATGACCATGCTGACCGTGATGCGTGTCGTGCAGGCGCTGGGCGGCTGTGCGGGGTTGGTGATTGGTCGTGCGATCGTGCGTGATCGCTGTGAGCCTCACGAGGCGGCACGCGCCTTTACGACACTCACCATGATCGTCGCGCTCGGGCCGGTGCTCGCGCCTGCGATCGGTGGCGTGATCGTGACCCACCTTGGGTGGCGCGCGACTTTCGTGGTGCAGGCGGCGATAGCGCTGACTCTGATGCTGACCATGCATCGGGTGCTCACGGAATCCCATGTCACTCGCGATACCTCCGTGAGCTTCGGCGACATTCTTCGCAACTACGCACGGCTGAGTCGCGATCGTCACTTCATGGCGCTCTCTTTGCTGCTCGGTTTCTCGATGGCGTCGATGTTTTGTTACGTGACTGGCGCGCCTACGGTGATCACACAGAACTACGGGCTGTCGGCCCAGCAGTTCGGCGCGCTGATCGGGTTGAACGGACTGGCATTCATGTCGGCCAGCATCTTGAACATGCGCGCGCTGCAGACGATGACGCCGCGTCAGGTGCTGGGCCGGTATGTGTGGGCATCGCCGCTGCTCGGCCTGGCTTTGTTGGTATTGAGCCTGCTGTTTGCTTTGCCGCTGTGGGCGGTTGTGTCGCTGCAGCTACTGTTCTTTGTCACCGTCGGCCGCGTCGGTCCCAACGTCTCCGCACTCGCTCTTGCCCCTCACGGCCGTGCCGCCGGCACTGCTTCGGCGTTGATGGGCGCTACGCAGTCGGCGCTGACTACGTGCGCCGGCGTTGCCGTCGCAATATTCAACGACGGCACGGTCCACACGCTGGCTGCCATCATGACGGCAGGCGCGGCGCTCGCTTTGCTTTGTTATTTATGGATTCGGCGCACGATATCCTAGTGTGCATCCGACCTCGCTAAGCCGTCTCTTAGCGTCAAAATTCAGGTCACGGAATATCGCGCCGATCTGGTGCTATCGCTTTCCGACGGAGGCTCGATACTGGGCATCATCGTCGAGGTGCAGCTGTCGCGTGACGATAGGAAGCGCTTTGTCTGGCCGGCGTACGTTGCCAACTTGCGCGCGCGTTGGCGCTGCCCTGTGTGCTTGCTTGTTGTTTGCACGGACCCTGCCGTCGCGCGCTGGGCTGCGAAGCCCGTACAGCTCGGCTGCAAGAACGTGTTTGTTCCGCGGATTCTCGGTCCTGATGCGGTTCCTGAGATCCTTGATGCGGTTGACGCGGCCCTGGACCCCGAGCTGGCGGTGCTATCAGCGATGGCGCATGGTCATGACGCCGATGTAGCAAAAGCCGCACGCATTGCTGCTCTCGCGCAGGGGGTCAGCGCCGGGCTCGACGCTGACCGCTCCAGGTTATATCTTGATTTGGTTATAAACTCAGTCAGTGAGGCAGTCCGCGGGGCCCTGGAACAGACTATGCTTCCATTCAAATATGAGTATCAGAGCCATTTTGCCAAGCACTATGTCGCGGAGGGGCTGGCGCAAGGGCGCATCGCGCTCATTACGAGGCTGTTAGCGGCTCGATTTGGTTCGTTGAGCGACGAAGTGAGGGGCAAAATTGCGGCGAGCTGCATTGAGGAGCTGGATGCAATTGGCGATCGCTTGCTGACCGCCGCAAGTTTGGAAGAAGCGTTAGCTCCGAAGAGCTAACGCCGCTTCATCAGGTCCAGCCTTCGAGCCTCGCCTCCATCGTGATCTCCGCTTTGAGCAGGCGAGAGATCGGGCAGCCCGCCTTTGCGGCTTCAGCGGCCTTCAAAAAATCCGGAGGCGTGGCGCCGGGAACCTTGGCGCGCACCTTCAGATGCACGGCGGTCACGGTAAAGCCGGCGTCGGTTTTCAGCAGAGTGACCGCGGCCTCGGTTTCGATCTTCTCGGCCGTCTTGTTCTCCGTGCCGAGTTGAGCCGACAGTGCCATGCTGAAACATCCAGCATGAGCCGCTGCGATCAGCTCTTCTGGATTGGTTCCTTTGCCTTCCTCGAAGCGAGTCGAAAACGAATACTGCGCGTCGTTGAGCACGCCGCTTTCGGTGGAAATCGAACCCTTGCCATCTTTCAAGCCGCCATTCCAGACGGCGGATGCAGTGCGTTTCATGCCGGTGCTCCAGTGGAAGTGGGTTGAGACTCGACGAGAGTGATGGTGTGCGTGAGCTCGGCGGTCTTCGCGATGATGGCGCTGGCGGAGCAATATTTCTCGGCCGACAGCGCCACCGCGCGCTCGACCTTCTTGCGATCGAGTGCGTGGCCGGTCACGGTGTAGTGCATCTGGATCTTGGTGAATACCTTGGGATCCGTGGTGGCGCGCTCGGCATCGATCTCGACGATGCAATCGGTCACCGACTCACGGCCGCGCTTCAGGATCAGCATGACGTCGAAGGCGGAGCAGCCGCCCAATCCGAGCAGCAGCATCTCCATCGGCCGGAAGCCCATGTTCCGGCCGCCGGCGTCGGGTGCGCCGTCCATCACGACGGAATGTCCCGAGCCGGATTCGCCGACGAACATCACGTCCTGAACCCATTTGACGCGCGCTTTCATCAGCTCACCCCGCCGATGCACAGGTACTTGATCTCGAGATAATCCTCGATGCCGTACTTGGAGCCTTCGCGGCCGATGCCGCTTTCCTTGACGCCGCCGAACGGCGCGACTTCGGTAGAGATGATGCCTTCGTTGATGCCGACGATACCGCTCTCCAGCGCCTCGGCCACTCGCCAGGCGCGCGCCAGGTCTCGAGTGTAGAAATAAGAGGCCAGGCCGAACTCGGTGGAGTTGGCCAGCCGGATGACTTCTTCCTCGGTGTCGAACTTCATCAGCGGCGCCACCGGGCCGAATGTTTCTTCGCGCATGGCGAGCATGTCGGCCTTCACGTTGGTGAGAACCGTCGGCACATAGAAGTGACCATTGCCTTCGGCTCGCTTGCCGCCGACCACGACTTTCGCGCCCTTGCTCACGGCATCGCGGACGTGCTCTTCGACTTTGGCAATGGCCTTCTCCTCGATCAGCGGCCCGATGATCGTGCCCTGATCCAAGCCATTGCCCACCTTCATCGCGCCGACCTTCTCTGCGAGACGCGCGGCAAAGCGGTCATAGATGCCGCTCTGAACGTAGATGCGATTGGCGCAGACGCAGGTCTGACCGGCATTGCGATATTTCGACGCGATCGCGCCATTGATGGCGGGCTCCAGGTCCGCGTCATCGAACACGATGAACGGCGCGTTGCCGCCCAGCTCCAACGAAACTTTCTTCACTGTGCCGGCGCACTGAGACATCAGGAGCTTGCCGACCCCGGTAGAGCCCGTGAAGGTCAGCTTGCGCACCAGAGGATTGCTCGTGAATTCGGCGCCGATGGGTTTCGCATCGCCGGTGACGACCGAGATGACGCCAGGGGGCAAGCCCGCCTTCTCGGCAAGCACGCACAGCGCCAGCGCTGAGTACGGCGTCAACTCCGCGGGCTTGATGACCATCGTGCAGCCGGCCGCGAGGGCCGGGCCGACCTTGCGAGTGATCATCGCAGTCGGGAAGTTCCAAGGCGTGATCGCCGCACAGACACCGATGGGCTGTTTGAGAACTACGATGCGCTTGTCCGGACCATGCGACGGAATCACGTCACCGTAGATGCGCTTGCCTTCTTCCGCAAACCACTCGATGAAGGACGCCGCATACGCGATCTCGCCCCGGCTCTCCACCAAAGGCTTGCCTTGTTCGACCGTCATGAGCACAGCGAGGTCTTCCTGATTCGCCATGATCAGATCGAACCATTTACGTAGCAGCTGTGCGCGAACTTTTGCGGTACGCGAGCGCCAATCGGGCAACGCTTTATCGGCGGCCTCGATGGCTTCGCGCGCTTCCCTGGCGCCGCAGTTCGGCACGGTGCCGATGAGTTGTCCGTTGGCGGGATTGAGGACTTGTTTGACCTCGCCGCCCGCTGCATCCACCCAGCGGCCGCCGACGAAGGCTTGCTGACGAAACAAACTCGGATCGCGAAGGGAAAGCGTGCTCTGAGGGGCGGCGGCCATGAAATGCTCCGGCAGGAAATGGAAGTGAAGCGCAGGCTCAGTCGTCGACCAGCGCCTGACCGGGGAACAAAGCTTCGTTGAAACCGAAATTGCGCAGATCGCGGATGCGCATGGGATAGAGGATGCCGTGCAGATGATCGACTTCGTGTTGCACGACGCGCGCGTGAAACCCATCCACCGTGCGATCGATGGGCTGGCCCTTGGGGTCGAAGCCGCGATAGCGCAACTTGCTATGACGGGGCACCAGTCCGCGCATGCCCGGCACCGACAGGCAGCCTTCCCACCCGTCTTCCATGCGATCGGTGAGCGGCTCCAGCACCGGATTGATCAGCTCGGTGTATGGCACTTCCTCGGCCTGCGGATAGCGCGGATTCCTGCCGACACCGAAGATCACGACCTGCAACGACACACCGATCTGCGGAGCCGCGATGCCGGCGCCGTTCAGTGCGGCCATCGTGTCTTTCATATCCCGCAGCAGGGCGTGCAGCTCGGGCGTGTCGAAGCTTTCCACAGGCTTGGCCACCTGCAGCAGCACGGGATCGCCCATTCTCAAGACCGGTCGGACCGACATAGCTCGTCGCAAGGGAGTGAAGTGAGATAACAGTATAGTATCGCCGAAGCGCTCCGGAGCTTGACCCAAAACGTCTGTCATCCAACAGTCACCCCACATGTCCGCCCCACCTCATATCCTGGTGCTGGCCGCTGGCGCCTCCCGGCGTCTGGGTCAGCCGAAGCAACTGGTGAAGCTCGCCGGCCGGCCGGCGCTGCATATCGTCGTGGCGAACGCGGTCGCGGTAGCGGGTCATGCGGTGACGGTCGTGGTGGGGGCGCATGCGCGAGAGATGACTCACCTGCTGGCGCATTCGCCGGCGTCGGTGATCGTCAATCGTCACTGGGAAGAGGGCATGGCGTCGTCCCTGCGCTTCGGAGTTGCATCGCTGCCGCCAGCATGTCACGCGGTGATGGTACTACTCGGCGATCAGGTGGCGGTCACTGCCGATGATTTGAAGCGACTGGTGAGCGCATGGAAAGGTGAGGAAAGCATGATCGCGGCCAGCGTTTACGACCAGCGCGTCGGGGTGCCTGCAATCTTTCCGCGCTTGAGCTTCACTGAGCTTGCCGAACTGCGCGGCGATCAAGGCGCGCGTATGGTGCTCGAACGTAACAATTACCGTCTGGTTCGAGTGCCCATGGCGAATGCGGCCATCGATCTGGATACGCCCGAAGACCTGGCCCGGCTGAACGAGCGCTTTCAGCGGGTGGAATCGACTTTCAGCGCGGAGAAGTAAAAAAATTGCGCGTCGTCATTATTCTGCTGCTCATTGCTGTCGTTATCGCCGTGATCTGGCTGCGAGCCAAACGCAAGCGGTGAGCAACTGCCGAAGGCGGGGAAACATCGCCACTCGTTCAGCCGTTACCTCTGACAGATCGTCGAGAGGTATGCGTCATGCAGGAGTTTTTCCAACAGAATTTTGCCATCCTGGTGGTACTGATTGCGCTGGCGGTCGCGCTGACCATTTTCGTGTTCCGCAAGCGGAAGTTCGAGCGGGGCTATCGCAAGGGCGAGGCCGCGGATCCGCAGCGTGTGAAGGAGCAGAACCGGCCCGATGAATGGAGCCGGAGTCACTGACGGCTAATCCTGGGGCGAGGGGGCAGCCACCCCCAGGGATGCGAGCGAATTGATCAGCATGGAAGCCGTGTACGGCTTCACCAGCACGCCGATGCGCTTGTCCGCCGCGAACTTGTCTTTGAGCTCGCGCTCACTGCGGCCGCTGGCGATGAGGATCGGCAGATTCTGTAATTTCGCGCGCATCTCCGCCGCCAGCTGGTCGCCGGGGCGATCGGGCAATCCCATATCGACGATGACGGCAGATACCTCCGGTGCGTCGGCCAGAGCGGCCGTCGCCTCCCCGGCGTCGCCGGCCTGTAACACTTGGAAGCCCACATCTTCGAGGGCGTCCACTGCAAACATGCGCACCAGCATTTCGTCTTCGACGATGAGTACGCGAGCGGGTCCCGAGTGCTGAACTGTCATGGGTCTGGGTTTTATTGCTGGGCTGCCGTCATGGCTACCTTTTAGCGCAGAGCGGCGCAGTGTACTGCAGGCCGCTGACGAAGCGTATAACGTACGGTAAAACTTGGGAAAAGTACGTCATAACGTACCACTTGTAAGGCTTTGAGGTACAGATTTACAGTGGCGACGTGGCGCTGCGGAACTTTCTACATCAGCCGCGCATTGTGTGGTCTGCGCCGCGACCTGACTCGAAACAACGACATATTCACAAGGTGCCGCGAGTTCGGGTGCAGTAGGGCGTGGCCCGAACGGCCGAGACGGTCTGCGAGACGGTCGGGCCGGGTTGAACGGCTGCGTTTTGGCACAACACTTTTCCGGAGTAGCGGCGCGGTGGACGTGCTCATCGCATGCAAATGAATTCCGATCCTTCCGCAACCGCCGCTACCACGCGAGTACTGCGCGTACTGATAGTCGAGGACGAGTCGCTGGTGAGCCTGTTCCTGCAAGGAGTGTTGCGGGATCTGGGCCATGAAGTCAGTGGTATCGCCCCTTCCTTGAGAACTGCCCTGGCTTTTGCCGCGGGCACGCCAACGGACCTGGCCATCGTGGACGTCGGCCTGGCTGGCGACGGCGGTGACGGCATCGATGCAGCCGTTGCCTTGCGCGCCCGCCATGGCATTCCCGCCCTGCTTATGACCGGAGCGCCATTGGCTTCCCTGGGTGAGCGGGTCAAGGACGCCCAACCTCTTGGCTTCCTCGCGAAGCCTTATACCGAAGCGGATGTGGAGCAGGCATTGCACGCGGCAGTGGCACAACTGCCGCACCAGGACTGACAGCTCCCGCCCGCACCTGGATCGTTGACGGGTGAGCTAATGGCCCAAGCTGCAATTGATACGACATCGTCACTGGAACGAGGCGACATCCTCAAGGCCCTGCGCCTGCTGAAGCGCGGCGACTTTTCGGTGCGATTGCCCATGGATCTGGGCGGCATCGACGGCGAAATCGCCACCACCTTCAACGACGTCGTCGAGCTCAACGACTCCATGACCCGGGAGTTCGCCCGCCTGCGCGAAATGATCGGTCGCGAAGGTCGCATTTCCGAGCGCGCTCACCTCAGCATGGCCAGCGGCAGCTGGTCGCAATGTATCGACTCGGTGAACGGCCTGGTCGGCGAAATGGCGTATCCGGTCTCCGAAGTAGCCCGCGTGATCGGCGCCGTCGCGAACGGCAACCTGTCGCAGACAATGAATCTCGAAGTCGATGCCCGGCCGATGCGAGGCGAGTACCTGCGCATCAGCACCGTTGTGAACACCATGGTGGATCAGCTCGCGTCGTTTGCGTCCGAAGTGACGCGCGTGGCGCGCGAAGTGGGTACCGAAGGCAAGCTCGGTGGCCAGGCACACGTGAAAGGGGTCGCCGGCACCTGGAAAGATCTGACCGATTCCGTGAACCACATGGCCGCGAACCTCACCGGCCAGGTGCGCAATATCGCCGAAGTCACCACTGCGGTGGCCAGCGGCAATCTTTCGAAAAAAATTACCGTCGATGTCAAAGGTGAAATGCTGGAGCTGAAGAACACCGTCAACACGATGGTGGATCAGCTCAACTCCTTCGCCTCCGAAGTGACGCGCGTGGCGCGCGAAGTGGGTACCGAAGGCAAGCTCGGCGGCCAGGCGAAGGTGGAAGGCGTCGCCGGCACCTGGAAGGACCTGACCGATAA